>NZ_JBSGZI010000115.1:0-23676 GCF_053610945.1 Streptomyces sp. NPDC054849 | reverse complement strand
GCCTCGGGGAAGGCGGCGACCGCCAGCTCGGCCGCCGCCTGCACCTTCGCGTCCAGGTACGTCTTGAGGATGCTCGGCTCGCCCTCGGCCAGGGTCAGCAGGGTCCGCCTGGGCGCGTCCTTGGCGGCAGGCTCGATCCACACCTCGGCGCCCGGTCTGCCGCCCGCCTTGCCGCCGTAGGTCTGGCGCAGCTCGTCGAGGACCGGCCGCAGCGAGGGGTACTTCTCCGCGGTCAGCTCCTCGTTGTTGCGGTCCACGGCCTTGACCGGCGCAGTGGCCGGGGCGCCCGCGCGCAGCGTCTCGTCCTTCTGGAGCTGCGGGTGGATCACCGAAGGCTGCCAGTCGACCAGCGGCTTGCCGCTGCTCACTCCGCGCACCACGGTCAGCTGGGAGTCGTAGGCGAGCGGCTTGGTGGTGCCCTCGTAGGTGATCTCCGCCTCGACCTTGAAGGGCACGGTGGTGCCGTTCGGCGTGCCGGGGGTGATCACGGCCTTGGACACGTACGCCTTGGTCTCGAAGTCCCCCACCGCGGTCTGAGCCGCCGCGGCGTTGTTCGTGAGGCCGGCGGCCGTCCGCTCGTCCCCGGCCGCCCACGCGGCCAGGAAGGCCTTGGCGGTCGCGGCGGTCTCCTTCGCGCCGACCGGCCCGCTGCCCTTCCCGGCCTGGACGGAGGTGTCGCCGTCCTTCGCGCCGCCGCCGTCCCCGACCAGGGCGTACACCCCGTACCCGGCGCCGCCGAGCAGTGCGAGAAACACCCCGCCGACGACGGCACCCTTCGCTGCCCCGTTCACTTGCGTCCCCTCCCCAGGAGCCCCCGTCCTCTGAACGCGTTCAAAGAACTCTTGGTGCGGACCTTACGCCGTGGAGTTGCGCCCGGAGGCGGTTGTTACCGGACCGGAACATCCGGGAGGGGGTCCCCGCCGGGCCCAAGTGCCAAGCCCTGCAAGGCCTTTCCCTGGTTCGCGGGCAGGGCGTGGCCGGTAGTGATCGGCCGGAAACGGATGCCCGCGCGGCCGCCGAAGACCGTTGAAGGACTGTTGGCCACACCCCGAATCCCGGCAGAAGGGCCCCTGAACGCCATGAACGTGGTGCACCCGCTGGAACCGCTCCGCCTCGGCGGGGCTCCGCCCGAACTGGTCTGGTACACGTCCTACGGATCGAACATGCACCGAGGCCGGCTGGCCTGCTACCTGGCCGGGGGCACCCCCGCGGGCGCCGCCCGCCGCTATCCCGGCTGCCGCGACCGCAGCGCCCCGGCACGCTCGGTACCGGTCGAGCTGTCCGGGCGCCTGTACTTCGCCACGCGGTCCCCGGTCTGGACGGGCGGGCGGGCCTTCTGCGACCCGTCCGCGCCCGGCCGCATCCGGGCGCGCGCCCACCTGGTGACGGCCCAGCAGTTCTCCGACATCGCCGCGCAGGAGATGTACCGGGAGCCCGGCGCCGACGTCGACCTCACCAGGGTCCTGCGCACGGGACGCGACGAGCTGGGACCGGGCCGGTACGAGACGCTGATCTGCTCCGGCGCGCTGGACGGCATCCCGGTGCTGACCTTCACCGCCCCCTGGCCCATGCACGCGGTGGACTGGGTCAGACCCTCCGCCGCCTACGTGTCGTACCTGGCGGCAGGTCTGCTGGAGGCCGGAGCCTGGGACGAGCGGTCCATCGCCGGCTACCTCGCCGACTGCCCCGGCGCGGCCGGCCACTGGAGCGCCGACGAGATCGCGGACCTCCTGGCACCCGCCTGACCCGGCCGGCCTGATGTGCGTGCACCCGTGCCGTGTTCTAGCGTCGAAAGGGCGAGGGTGACCGAAGAGCCGAGCCGGTCGCCCCTCGGACCGCCTGCTCCGTGCCTCCGCCCCCGCCCGTGATCGCGCGCACCCGTGGATCGCGTGACCGACCGAGAGAGCAGGTGCATGCGCATGCGTCCGTCGGCCCGTATCCCCAGCATCCTCGCCGGCCTGGCCCTCGCCGTCGGCGGAGCCGTCTTCGCGGGCCCGGCCGCCCACGCGGACGCCAAGGCCTGCGAACAGTCCCTCGCGAAGCAGAACGTCCAGGTCACCGACGACGTCCGGCAGGCCTGTTACGAAGGCCAGATCCGCAACCAGACCAGCTGCGCCGCCGGCCTCGACGAGGCCGGCATCTCCAAGGAGGACGCGGCCGACGCCTGCCGGGTGGCTCCGCAGTAGCAACCACGAGGGCTTGGTAGAGGCCGTCCACGGCCTCCGGGTTCGCCGCACTCTTGAGTACCAAGGACATGGCGGCGCGCATCAGTGAAAGAGGGATGGGAGTCGGGCGTCCGGTCCCTCAGCTGACCGGGGCTCCCAAGGTGGTCCAGCGCGCGCGATCCTGCATTTTCGAGTGCGATGGAGGAGTGAGGGTTAGGCGGCCACGGCTGAGGCAGTGGATCGTGCGCCGACAGCACGCTAGGCGGCGGCGCCGGATCCGTGCAGGTCAGCGCAGCATGGGCGGCGCTGGCGGGGCACCGTGGGTGGCTCTGATGGCTTCCCTGCCTGGTCTGGCTGCGTTGGTCGCGCTGGTGTTTACCTGGGTATCAGTGGGGCAAACCGGGACGCAGCTCCGGATCGCGGAGCAGGGTCAGATCACCAGCCGGTTCAACGAAGCGGTTTCACATCTGGGGTCGGAGTCGCTGGATCTGAGGTTCGGGGGCATCTACGCGCTGGAGCGCATCATGCAGGACTCGCCGCGTGATCAGTCGCGAATCATTTCAGTGCTATCGGCGTATGTGCGGACGCATGCCCCCGTCCCCAAAGATGGCTTTCCGAAGATGAAGCCGGACGAAGTCCCTCTTCCCCCCAGCGCCGACGTCGTGGCTGTGACGGAGGTGCTCGCTGCGCGCCCGGCGAGCCAGGACGGCCAGGCGGAGATCAATTGGCAGGGTGCCGATCTGCGGAGCTTGTCTCTGCAGTCGCGGGATGCCACGACCAGCGGAGACGAACCCCCGGTTGCTCGCCACCTTCCGTTCGGCTTCGCGAACCTGGCGGAGGCGGACCTGAGACACGCGGCGTTCATGGGTGTGGACTTGCACGATGCATTGTTCGTTGGGGCACATTTGGCCTACGCCGAGTTCGTAGATGTGAATTTGAAGAACGCCCATATGCCATGGGCAGATCTGACGAGTGTGGTGGTACAGGCCACGAGTCTGCGCGGGGCGATCCTGTCCGAGGCGATCCTGTTCGGCGCCGAACTGATCCGCGCCGACCTGAGGGACGCGAACCTGGACCATGCTGACCTGCGCAGCGCCGACTTGTACGGAGCGAACCTACGTGGTGCCGACCTAGGCGGCTCGGACCTGCGCCAGGCAAACCTGACCGGAGCTGATCTCACCGGCGCAGACCTGACCGGAGCCCTCTTGGACGGAGCGAAGGGCGTTCCCGCTGAAGTGCTGGACAGATGACGGCTTCGAGGCGCCGGGGCTGGCCAACTCCCCGACCGAGTTGGGGGCGAGCATCCGTGATCATCGAGATTACAACTCCTGATGCATCCGCCAACGACTCCGAACCACCACGACGGCCCCGGCGCTCGCGAGCGCCGGGGCCGTCGTTTTGCCTGCTAGACCCAGGTGTCCAGCCACATGCGGCCGCGCCAGGAGTCCATCGGCAACGTCTGGCCCGTGAAGATGGGCCAGAAGTAGATGAAGTTCCACACGATCAGCAGGACCAGCACGCCCGACCCGATCGCGCCCAGCGCCCGCCGGCGTTCGGACGAGCCCGCCGGACCCAGCAGGGCGCCGATCATCATCGCCACCGCCAGGCACAGGTACGGGACGAAGACCACCGCGTAGAAGTAGAAGATCGTCCGCTCCTGGTAGTTGAACCAGGGCAGCAGACCCGCGGCCACCGCGCACGCGATCGCACCCGCCCGCCAGTCACGGCGGAAGAACCACCGCCACAGCACGTACAGCAGCGCGAAGCAGCCCGCCCACCACAGCAGCGGAGTGCCCAGCGCCAGCACCTCGCGGGCGCACTTGCCCGCCTCGGTCGCCGGGCAGCCGTCGGTGCCGGGCTCGGGGGACTCGTAGAAGTAGGACACGGGCCGGCCCACGACCAGCCAGCTCCACGGGTTGGACTCGTAGGTGTGCCCCGAGGTCAGCCCGACGTGGAACCGGTAGACCTCGGTCTCGTAATGCCACAGGCTGCGCAGCCACTCCGGCAGGAACGACAGCGAGCTGCCCTGGTCGTACTTGGCCGCCCAGTCGCGCAGATAGCCGCCCTTGCCGTTGTCCGGGCTGAAGATCCAGCCCGACCACGAGGCCACGTACGTCACGATCGCGACCGGGACCGTGGACACGAAGGCGGGCAGCGCGTCGCGGCGCAGCATCGCCGCGTACGGGGCGCCCCCGCCCGCGGTGCGGCGTGCGGCCGCGTCCCACAGCACCGTGAGGATGCCGAAGAAGGCCAGGACGACGAAGCCGTTCCACTTCGTGCCGGCGGCCAGTCCCAGACAGACCCCGGCCAGGATCCGGTAGGGCCGCCAGCCCAGCCCCAGCGTCTCGGCGATCTTCATGTCGGGCCGGGTCCGGCCCTCGTCGTCCACCGGGAGGGCGGCCGCGAGCCTGGCCCGGACCTTGTCCCGGTCGATGAGCAGCGCCCCGAACGCGGCGAGCACGAAGAACATCAGCACCAGGTCCAGCAGCGCGGTGCGGCTCATCACCAGGTGCAGGCCGTCCACCGCGAGCAGTGCGCCCGCCAGGCAGCCGAGGAACGTCGAGCGGAAGAGGCGGCGCCCGATCCGGCACAGCATCAGCACCGACAGGGTGCCGAGCACGGCGGTCATGAACCGCCAGCCGAAGGGGGTGAATCCGAACATCCACTCGCCGAGCCCGATCACCCATTTGCCGACGGGCGGGTGCACGACGTAGCCGGGGTCCAGCGGCAGCGCGACCCCGTTCGGATTGGCGAGGATCGACTTGTCGATGTCCTTGGGCCAGCTCGCCTCGTAGCCCTGCCGGATCGTGGCCCAGGCGTCCTTGGCGTAGTACGTCTCGTCGAATATCACCGCCTTCGGGCGGCCCAGGTCCACGAACCGCAGCACCCCGGCCACGAGCGCCACCAGCAACGGCCCCGCCCACGACACGAGGCGCTGCCAGGTCCCCCACCCCTCCGGCGGGAGCCCGAAGGTCATCCACAGCTGCCGGGACGGCTTGGCGTAGGGGGGCACCAGGCGGCTGCGGACGTCCGGGCGCGGCGACGCGGCGGAGGCCCGCGCGTAGCCGAAGCCGCGCAGGCGGCGCAGCCAGATGGGCGGCTCATCTTCGCGTCCCGCCGATGAGGCGGGCGGGGCCCCCGCGGGGCTGGGCGGCGGCGTCGCGGTACTGGTCACCGGCACATCGTAGGGAAGAGATCTGTGTGCACCCCAGCGGCGGGGGGCGTCGGGGCACGAGACTGAGAGGATGGGCGGGTGACAACTGACCAGCCCCGCGGTACCGAGCCCACCTCGACGACCGGCGTCCTCGTCCTCGCCGGCACCCCCATCGGCGATCTCACGGACGCCCCGCCGCGCCTCGCGGCGGAGCTGGAGCGGGCCGACGTGATCGCCGCCGAGGACACCCGGCGGCTGCGCCGGCTGACCCAGGGGCTCGGCGTGCACACCACCGGGCGCGTCCTGTCGTACTTCGAGGGCAACGAGTCGGCGCGGACCCCGGAACTGGTCGAGGCCCTGGCCGGCGGCGCGCGCGTCCTGCTGGTGACCGACGCCGGCATGCCCTCGGTCTCCGACCCCGGCTACCGGCTGGTCGCCGCCGCCGTGGAGAAGGACATCAAGGTCACCGCCGTCCCCGGGCCGTCCGCGGTGCTCACCGCGCTCGCCCTGTCCGGACTGCCCGTGGACCGGTTCTGCTTCGAGGGGTTCCTCCCGCGCAAGGCGGGCGAGCGCCTCGGCCGGCTGCGCGAGGTCGAGGGCGAACGGCGCACCCTCGTCTACTTCGAGGCCCCGCACCGGCTCGACGACACCCTGGCCGCGATGGCCGAGGTCTTCGGCGCCGAGCGGCGGGCCGCGGTATGCCGCGAACTGACGAAGACCTACGAGGAGGTCAAGCGCGGCGGGCTCGGCGAGCTCGCGGCCTGGGCCGCCGAGGGCGTGCGCGGCGAGATCACCGTCGTCGTGGAGGGTGCCCCGGCGGCCGGACCCGGCGACGTGGACGACGAGGAGCTGGTGCGCCGGGTGCGGGTGCGCGAGGAGGCGGGGGAGCGGCGCAAGGAGGCCATCGCGGCGGTCGCGGCCGAGGCGGGGGTACCCAAGCGCGAGGTGTTCGATGCCGTCGTCGCGGCAAAGAATGCGGCACAAAAGGTGCTGTAAGTCGGTAAAGAGCTAACCTGAAAGGCAAAGCTCAGACCGCGCACCGGGCGCTTTCGGCATGGAGTCGCCCAAAGACCGTCCAACAGTAGACAGGGCCTGATGCGCTCCCGCCCGAAGAGGCGTCCACTGGCAATGGCACCAGTGGAACAAGAGGAGCTGGCATGAGTGAGATCGCAGACACCCCGGCACCTGCGCCCGCCGCAGTACCCGCCCCCACCCCCGCCCCCGTCCCGGCGACGGGTGTGCAGGTCGTGCACGAGGCGTACTCCTTCGCCTGCATGCGGTGCGGGTACGCCTGGGAGCAGGGATACGAGATCGAACACCACGTGGGAGCCAAGGGCGAGCCCTTCATCATCTACACGATCAAGGGCGAACGGGTCCCGTCCCCGCTGTCCAACCCGACCTGCCTGAACTGTGGCGGCCACGTGGTGCGGATCATGCGGGAGGGGCAGGTCTCCTCCGTGCTCGGCATGATCGACCACCTCTACCACCACCGCATCGCGCCCGGGATCGCAGGACCCGTGCCGGCGGGCGCCAACGTCCCCCGGGCCCCGAGGCCGCACAAGCCGCCGCCGGCGCACGACGCCCCCGGACCCGTCTCGATCGAAGAGGCCGAGCGCAACCGGGGCCCGCTCTCCCGGCTGATGGGGTTCTTCCGCCGGTCATAAGATCGGCCGTATGAGCACCGCTTCGAAGGACGCACCGCCGCCGCTGCCCGAGCCCCTCCGGGTGGCGGTGGCGGACTCGCACACCCACCTGGACATGCAGGCGGGCACCGTCGAGGAGGGCTTGGCGAAGGCCGCCTCGGTCGGCGTGACCACCGTCGTCCAGGTGGGCTGCGACGTGAAGGGCTCCCGCTGGGCCGCCGAGACCGCCGCCGCGTACGAGAACGTGCACGCGGCCGTGGCCCTTCACCCGAACGAAGCCCCCCGGATCGTCCACGGCGATCCGGACGGCTGGTCGCGGCAGGGGGCCCGGTCCGGCGGCGGCGAGGCCGCCCTGGACGACGCGCTGGCCGAGATCGAGGCGCTGGCCGCCCTCGGCCACGTGAAGGCGGTCGGCGAGACCGGGCTGGACTACTTCCGTACCGGGCCGGAGGGGATGGCCGCGCAGGAGCGCTCCTTCCGCGCACACATCGAGATCGCCAAGCGGCAGGGCAAGGCCCTCGTCATCCACGACCGCGACGCCCACGCGGACGTACTGCGCGTGCTGCGCGAGGAGGGCGCACCCGAGCGGACCGTCTTCCACTGCTACTCCGGCGACGCGGACATGGCCCGGGAGTGTGCGGCCGCCGGGTACTTCATGTCCTTCGCCGGAACCGTCACCTTCAAGAACGCGGCGCCGCTGCGCGAGGCGCTGGCCGTCGCCCCGCTGGAGCTGGTGCTCGTGGAGACGGACGCGCCGTATCTGACCCCGGCGCCGTACCGCGGACGGCCCAACGCGCCGTACCTCATTCCGCTGACGGTACGGGCGATGGCCGCGGTCCGCGACATCGACGAGGATGCGATGGCCACGGCGCTGGCGGCCAATACGGCACGCGCCTTCGCCTACTGATCCCCTACTGATCACTCCTCTGCTCCGACACGCTGCGTAGCCGTACGGCTTTGGTGTGTGACGACTCCTCCGCTAGGGTGCCGTGCCCGAACCAGAGGGTGCCGGATCACCAGTGGAGCGAGCGTCGTGAGTGATACGCAGGGCAGTCACCGCCGTGGCGGTCCCCTCCCGGAGGCGTACGAGGCCGAGCCCCTGGCCTGGCCGGCCGGTGCCGACGACCCCGGGCCCGGGCCCGGGGACCTCGAACCCTGGGACCTCGAGCCCTGGGACCCCGAGCCCTGGGACTGCGAGCCCTGGGACACCGAGACCGGGGTTCCCGCTCCGCGGGGCGAGGCCCGGCCGGGCGGTCGCCGCCGCCGGGCCGCGGAACCGGCCCCCGCCGCAGCCATCGCGACGGTCACCGCCACCGTCCCCGACTTCGGTCCCGGCCGCCAGGACGCGAGATCGCCGGCCGACGCGGACACCCTGGCCGCGCCCGGCTTCGGCCGCCGCCGCGCCGTGAACCCGGCCGTCCAGGCCGCCCCCGCCGCTCCTGCCGTCCCCGCACCGCCGGTGCCCGGACCCGGTACGGGCCGCCGCGCGCGCGGCCGCAGCGCCCCCGCCGACTCCCCGGCCGGGCCCGCCCTCCTGCCGGCACCCGTCGGGCCCGGCTCCGGCCGCCGGCGCGCCCGCACCGCCCCCGCCGGACCCTTCGCCGCCCCCGGCGGGCACTGGCGCCGGATCGTGCCACAGGCCCTGGTTGTCGCCTTCCTCGCCGGCGGCACGACCGCGTTCGTCGCCGCCGACAAGTCGGTACGGCTCACCGTGGACGGGGTCCCGCGCAACCTCCACACCTTCGCCGACGACATCGGCGACCTGCTCACCGCCGAAGGCCTCGGCGTCGGCCCGCACGACCTCGTCGCCCCCGCCCCCGGCGAACACCTCGACGACGGCGAGGAGGTCGTCGTCCGCTACGGCCGCCCCCTGCGCCTGACCCTCGACGGACAGCAGCGCCAGGTGTGGACCACCGCCCGCACCGTCGAGGGCGCGCTGCGCCAGTTCGGCATCCGCGCCGAGGGCGCCTACCTCTCCGCCCCCCGCACCGCCCTCGTCCCGCGCGCCGGCCTGGTCCTCAGCGTCCGCACCGAGCGCAGCGTCACCTTCATGGCCGACGGCCGCGAACGGACCATCCGCACCAACGCCGCCACCGTCCAGGAGGCCCTCGATCAGGCCGGCATCACCCTGCAGGGCCAGGACAGCACCTCCGTGCCCCCCACCGACTTCCCCCGCGACGGCCAGACCGTCACCGTCCTGCGCATCACCGGCTCCCGCGAGGTCCGCGAGGAACGCATCCCGTACGAGACCGAGAGGGTCAAGGACCCGGGCCTGTTCGCCGGCACCGAGGTCGTCGAGCGGGCCGGACGGCCCGGGGCGCGCAGGGTCACGTACAGCGTGCGCACCGTCAACGGGGTCCGGCAGAAGCCCCGCGCCATCGCCGACGAGGTCGTCCGCGAGCCCGTCTCCCAGCTCGTCAAGGTGGGCACGAGGTCGCTGCCGAGCTCCGTCGGCGGCGCCGACGGCCTCAATTGGGCGGCCCTGGCCCGGTGCGAGTCCGGCGGGCGGCCCGGGGCCACCGACCCCTCGGGGACGTACGGCGGGCTGTACCAGTTCGACGTCCACACCTGGCAGGCCCTGGGCGGCAGCGGACGCCCGCAGGACGCGTCCGGCGCGGAACAGACGTACCGCGCGAAGAAGCTCTACCTGCAACGGGGGGCGAGTCCGTGGCCGCACTGCGGCCGCAGGCTCACGCAGTGAGCCCGCGCCGGCCTGCCCCGCACACGGTGAGCGGGCGCCGGGCACGCCGTGAGCGGGCGGGTGAACGCCTCCGGGAGCCGGACACCCCGGTCCGGCTCAGCACCGCCCCGCCGATCTGAGACGCTTTACCGGTGAGCACCGCAGAGCAGCAGCCCAACGAGACCCCTTCTGACGCCCTCCTCGGCCCGGCCGACATCAGGGAGCTGGCCGCCGCCCTCGGCGTACGCCCGACGAAGCAGAAGGGGCAGAACTTCGTCATCGACGCCAACACGGTGCGCCGGATCGTGCGCACCGCCGAGGTCCGCCCCGACGACGTGGTCGTCGAGGTCGGACCGGGCCTGGGCTCGCTGACGCTCGCTCTGCTGGAGGCCGCGGACCGGGTCGTCGCCGTCGAGATCGACGACATCCTGGCCGCCGCGCTGCCCGCCACCATCGAGGCGCGCATGCCCGCGAGGAAGGACCGCTTCGCGCTGGTCCACTCCGACGCGATGCTGGTGACCGAGCTGCCCGGCCCGGCGCCGACCGCGCTCGTCGCGAACCTGCCGTACAACGTGGCGGTGCCGGTGCTGCTGACCATGCTCGACCGCTTCCCGACCATCGAGCGGACCCTGGTGATGGTGCAGGCGGAGGTCGCCGACCGGCTGGCCGCCGAGCCCGGCAACAAGGTCTACGGGGTGCCCTCCGTCAAGGCCAACTGGTACGCCCACGTCAAGCGCGCCGGAGCCATCGGCCGCAAGGTCTTCTGGCCCGCCCCGAACGTCGACTCCGGCCTCGTCTCCCTGGTGCGCCGCACCGAGCCGATCAAGACCACCGCCTCGAAGGCCGAGGTCTTCGCCGTCGTGGACGCGGCCTTCGCGCAGCGCCGCAAGACGCTGCGCGCCGCGCTGGCCGGCTGGGCCGGCTCGGCGGCGGGCGCCGAGTCGGCGCTGGTCGCCGCCGGCATCTCGCCGCAGGCCCGCGGCGAGTCCCTGACGGTGGAGGAGTTCGCCGCGATCGCCGAGCACAAGCCCGCGGCGCAGAGGCCCGCCCTGTGAGCGCGCGCACGACGCCCGTGACCGTACGGGTCCCCGCGAAGGTCAACGTGCAGCTGGCGGTGGGCGCGGCCCGCCCCGACGGCTTCCACGACCTGGCCAACGTCTTCCTCGCCGTGTCGCTGTTCGACGAGGTGACGGCGACCGCGGCCGACGCGCTGACGGTCACCTGCGAGGGCCCGGACGCCGACAAGGTCCCGCTGGACCGCACCAACCTCGCGGCGCGCGCGGCCGAGATCCTCGCCGCCCGCAACGGGCTCTCCCCCCTGGTCCACCTGCACATCGCCAAGAACATCCCGGTCGCGGGCGGCATGGCCGGCGGCAGCGCGGACGGGGCGGCGGCCCTGCTGGCCTGCGACGCCCTGTGGGGCCTGGACACCCCGCGTGCCGAACTCCTCGACATCTGCGCGGAGCTCGGCAGCGACGTCCCCTTCAGCCTGGTCGGAGGCGCGGCCCTCGGCACCGGCCGGGGCGAGGTCCTCACCCCCGTGGCCGCCGGCGCCTTCCACTGGGTGTTCGCCGTGGCCGACGGAGGGCTGTCCACCCCGGCGGTGTTCCGCGAGTTCGACCGCCTCACCGCCGACGTGGCGGTCCCGGAGCCGGAGGCCTCGCCGGCCCTCCTCGCCGCCCTGGCGTCGGGCGACGCGCAGGCGCTGGCCGGGGTGCTGGCCAACGACCTCCAGCCGGCTGCGCTGTCCCTGCGGCCGTCCCTGGCGGACACCCTGAGGGCCGGCGCCGGGGCCGGGGCGCTGGCCGCGCTGGTCTCCGGCTCGGGGCCCACGACGGCCTTCCTGGTCGCGGACGAGGAGTCCGCCGCCAAGGTCGCCGCCGCGCTGGAAGCCTCGGGCACCTGCCGGGCCACCCGCGTGGCGACCTCCCCGGCACGGGGCGCCACGGTCCTGCCGGCCTGACCCCGTGGCGCCGGGCCACATCCAGCCCCGCGGGCGTTCGAGGCGCGGGGTCTGGGGCCGAGCCCCGGTACGGCCCCGGGCCCGCACCTCACGCGCGCAGGGGCTGGGCGGAGCCCCGGCAGCGGCCCGGGCCCGTACTCACGCGTGCAGTCCGGGCGGAGCCCGGCAGCGGCCCCGCGGCCGTACTCATGCGGGAGTTGAGTAGCCGCACCCTGTCGGCGGAGCCGGCCGGCAGGCGACCGTAGCCCCATGACAGCCAGCGCCAGCGCCCTCGCCGCCGCCACCCCCGCCCACCGCGACCGGTACGTCGACCTGCTGCGCGTCGCCTCGCTCGGCACCGTCATCGCCGGGCACTGGCTGATGGCCGCCGTCAGCAGCGACGGCATAGGGAACCTGCTCGCCCTCGTGCCCGCCCTTCAGGTGCTGACCTGGGGCCTGCAGATCATGCCCGTCTTCTTCTTCGTCGGCGGCTTCTCGCACGCGCTGTCCTACCGCTCGACGGCCCGGCGCAGCGACCACTCCGTCTACGCCGCCTTCCTCCGCGCCCGGCTCCAGCGGCTGCTGCGCCCCACCCTCGTCTTCGTCCTGGTGTGGGCGGCGGCCGCGCTCGCCGTGCAGCTCGCCGGGCACGGCGACGGCCGGCTGACCGGGGCCGCGCTGCGCCTGGTCACCCAGCCGCTGTGGTTCATCGGGATCTACCTGGCGATGGTCGCCTTCACCCCGCCGCTGCTGAAGCTGCACGAGCGCCACGGCTGGGGCGCCTTCGCCGTCCTGGCCGCTGCGGCCGCGCTCGTCGACGTCCTGCGCTTCACCCTCGGCGTCCCGTACGTCGAGTTCCTGAACTTCGCCCTCGTCTGGCTCGCCGTCCACCAGCTCGGCTTCCTGCGCGCCGACGGGCGGATCCGCAGGCCCGCCGTCCTCGCCGCGGCGGGCCTCGCCGGGGCCGTCCTGCTGGTGGCGTACGGCCCGTACCCGCTGTCCATGGTGGGGATGCCCGGCGAGAAGGTGTCCAACATGGCCCCGCCCACCCTCGCCCTGCTGTGCCACGGCATGTGGCTCGTCGGCGCCGTGCAGCTGGCGGCCCGGCCCGTCGGCGCCTGGCTGCGTCGCCCCCGGGTCTGGCGCGGGGTCGTCACCGCCAACGGCATCGCCATGACCGCCTTCCTCTGGCACCTCACCGCCATGCTCGGCGTGTACGGGCTCCAGCTCGCCCTCGGTCTGGACCTGCCGGCCCCCGCCACCGCCGCCTGGTGGGCGCAGGTCCCCGTACGGGTCCTCGCCGCGGCCGCGCTGACGGGCGTCTTCGTCGCCCTGTTCCGCCGCTTCGAGGCCCCCGCCCGGCGCGCCCCGGCCGCTCCGGCAGGATCCGACCCGGCCGCTCCCGCCGGTGGCGGCGGCCCCGTCGCCGCCCTCGGGATCACCCTGTGCCTGCTGGGCGTCCTGGGTCTGTCCATGACCGGACTCGGCGGCCTGCTCGACGGCCACAGCGCCACCCTGATCGCCCTGCCGGTCACCGCGCCCGCCGCGATCGGCATGGCACTGGGCGGCTGGCTCCTGGTGGAACGGTCCGGCGCTCCCCGGAGCGTTAGGCTGAGGGGCTGATCCACACCCCTTCCCTGGAGCGCGTCTGATGGCCGTCAATCTGGTCAATGTCGAGGCCGTCAGCAAGGTGTACGGCACACGTACCCTGCTGGACGCCATCTCCCTCGGCGTGTCCGAGGGGGACCGCATCGGCGTGGTCGGCCGCAACGGTGACGGCAAGACCACCCTCATCCGGATGCTCGCCAAGCTGGAGGAGCCCGACACCGGCCGGGTCACCCAGTCCGGCGGCCTGCGCATGGGCGTCCTGACCCAGCACGACTCCCTCGATCCCAAGGCCACCATCCGCCACGAGATCATCCGCGACATGGCCGACCACGAGTGGGCCGGCAACTCCAAGATCCGCGACGTCCTGACCGGGCTCTTCGGCGGCCTCGACCTGCCCGGCTTCGGCCAGGGCCTCGACACCGTCATCGGCCCGCTCTCCGGCGGCGAGCGCCGCCGCATCGCCCTCGCCCAGCTGCTCATCGCCGACCAGGACCTCCTGATCCTCGACGAGCCCACCAACCACCTCGACGTCGAGGGCATCGCCTGGCTGGCCAAGCACCTGCAGGAGCGCCGCTCCGCGCTCGTCTGCGTCACCCACGACCGCTGGTTCCTCGACCAGGTCTGCACCCGCATGTGGGACGTCCAGCGCGGCGAGGTGCACGAGTACGAGGGCGGCTACAGCGACTACGTCTTCGCCCGCGCCGAGCGCGATCGGATCGCCGCCACGGAGGAGTCCAAGCGGCAGAACCTGATGCGCAAGGAGCTGGCCTGGCTGCGCCGAGGCGCCCCCGCCCGGACCTCCAAGCCCCGCTACCGCATCGAGGCCGCCAACGAGCTCATCGCCGACGTGCCGCCCCCGCGCGACCGCTCCGAGCTCATGCGCTTCGCCAACGCCCGCCTCGGCAAGACCGTGTTCGAGCTGGAGGACGTGGCCGTCCACGCCGGTCCGAAGGAGCTGCTCAAGCACCTCACCTGGCACCTGGGCCCCGGCGACCGCATCGGCCTCGTCGGCGTCAACGGCGCCGGCAAGACCTCCCTGCTGCGCGCCCTCGCCGAGGCCGCGCGCACGCAGGGCGACGTCCAGCCCGCCGCGGGCAAGGTGACCGTCGGCAAGACCGTCAGGCTGGCCTACCTCTCGCAGGAGGTCGGCGAACTCGACCCGTCGCTGCGGGTCCTGGAGGCCGTCCAGCGCGTCCGCGACCGCGTCGACCTCGGCAAGGGCCGCGAGATGACGGCGGGCCAGCTGTGCGAGCAGTTCGGCTTCACCAAGGAGAAGCAGTGGACGCCGGTCGGCGACCTCTCCGGCGGTGAACGCCGCCGCCTGCAGATCCTGCGCCTGCTGATGGACGAGCCCAACGTCCTCTTCCTCGACGAGCCCACCAACGACCTCGACATCGAGACCCTGACCCAGCTGGAGGACCTCCTCGACGGCTGGCCCGGCTCGATGATCGTGATCTCCCACGACCGGTTCTTCATCGAGCGCACCACCGACACGGTGATGGCGCTGCTGGGCGACCAGAGCCTGCGGATGCTGCCGCGCGGCCTCGACGAGTACCTGGAGCGCCGGCAGAGGATGATCGAGGCGGCCGCCCCGGCGCCCGTCCAGACCGCCCCCGCGGCGAAGTCGACGGCCTCCGGGGACTCGCGCGCCGCGAAGAAGGAACTCCAGAAGATCGAGCGCCAGCTGAACAAGCTCTCCGACCGCGAGGGCAACCTGCACGCCCAGATCGCCGAGAACTCCACCGACTACGACAAGGTGGCCAAGCTCGACGCGGAACTGCGCGAACTGCTCGCGGACCGCGATGATTTGGAGATGCGCTGGCTGGAGTTGGCCGAGGAGGCGTAACGGCCGCCCGGCGGTTCACGGGCGGCCCCGGCCGCCCGGCACACCCCGCTCTTCACCGGTCCGCGGGGCGAACGGACGGATAACGGCGGCGTCACGGGCCGGTCCTCCCTAGGGAACAGGGGGCGGACCGGCCCGTTGTATGAACGGCGTCAGTGATAGAAAGGTCATCCTCCCCGACCCCTACGAAGCCGAAAGTGTGCGCTGATGACCGAGCCGCCCCAGCCGCCGAACCAGCCGCCGACACCTTCCGGTTACGGACACCTGCCCGGCCCGCCGCAGCCGGGCTACGGATACCCGCAGCAGGGCGAGAACCCGTACGCCCAGCCGGCCCCCTACGCCCAGCAGCCGCCCACCGTCCCGCAGCAGCAGGCCGCCTACGGCTACCCGCCGCCCCCGACCGGTGCCCCCGGCGCGGCGCCGAAGAAGAAGACGACCCTGCTGATCGCCGCCTCGGTCGCCGCGGTCCTCGTCCTCGGAAGCATCGGCTACGTCGCCTTCTTCACGGGCGACGAGGACCCCGGGCAGCCCGTCGCGCAGGAGTCCACCGACGCCAAGCCCTCCGGCTCCCCCACCGTGGACAAGGGCGACGGCAACGGCGGCAACGGCCAGCAGACCGACCTCAACTCCGGCCGCAAGCAGGGCGAGGACAAGGTCCTCTGGCTCAAGACCACCAAGATCGACGGCCCCGGCGCCGGGGTGGCCACGCAGGGCCAGTGGGTCGTGGGCGACACCGTCGTCAAGACCGTCGGCAAGGAGGTCAAGGGCTACGCGGCCGCCGACGGCAAGGAGAAGTGGACGATCACCTTCCCCGCGGACATCTGCGGCCTGACCGACCGCACCACCGACGACGGCAAGACCGTCGTCATGTACGGCGCCGACACGTCGGACACCGCCGACTGCAACCAGATCCGGATGATCGACCTCAAGGCGGGCAAGGAGGGCTGGTCGAAGGAGGTGACGAAGGAGAGCGCCTTCGACATGTTCCTCGACCCCAGCCTGGCCATCACCGGGGACACCGTCACCGTCAACCGGCTCACCCGCGCCACCGCCTTCAGGATCAGCACCGGCGACAAGCTCTTCGCCAGCCCCGCCGAGGGCTGCGTGCCCGGAGCCTACGCCGCCGGCAGCGGCAAGATGATCGGCGTCGCCACCTGCTTCGACGCCGACCGGACCGCCGAGGTCCAGGAAACCGACCCGGTCACCGGCAAGAAGGGGTGGACCTACCGGCTCCCCAAGGGCTGGAAGGTCAACCGCGTCTACGGGCTCGACCCGATCGTCCTCGACCTCGCGAACGAGACCACGAAGGAGCGCTCCATCGTGGTCCTCGGCCCCGACGGCAAGCAGCGCGCCACCCTCTCCGGCGACGGCAAGTTCTCGACCGAGTGCAGCGAGAGCCACGACGACTCCCTGCAGGGCTGCACCACCGCCGTCGTCGACGCGGGCACGCTCTACCTGCCCACCAAGGCGGACCTCGGCAAGGCCAACGAGATCGTGGCCTTCGACCTGGCCACCGGCAAGGCCAAGTGGCGGGTCCCGGCAGGGGAGGGGCGCACCGTCGTCCCGCTCAAAGCCGCCAACGGACAGCTGATCGCCTACCGCAAGGCCGAGTCCGACCGGGGCGGCGAGGTGCTCTCCATCCCGGCCGGCGGCGGCACCCCCACCGCACTCCTGCGCCACCCGTCGGGCCCCGCCGCACCGATCGAGAGCTCCTTCTACTCCCCGAAGGTCGACTACGTGGACGGGCGCTTCTTCATCTCCACGTCCCGCCTGCTCGCCCAGGACAAGGACGAAAAGCTCCTGATGGTCTTCGGAAAGTGACAACGCGTCCCACGAGCCGCCCAGCGAGAGGCAAGAGCAAACCATGAGTACCCCGCCGCCCCCCAGCCAGCCGCCGTCCGGCGGCTTCGGCGCGCCCCAGGATCCGCCGCCGGGCGGTTTCGGCGCGCCCACGCCGCCCCCCGGACCGCCCACGCCGCCCGCCGGACCGCCCACGCCGCCCGCCGGAGCGCCCACGCCGCCCGCCGCGCCCCCGCAGCAGCCGCCGGCCGCGCAGCCCGCCTACGGGTACCCGCAGCCCGGGCCCGGCTACGGCTACCCGCAGCAGCCCGGCGGCCCGGCGCCGTTCGGCGCGCCCTCGCCCTCGCCTGTGCCCGCGCCCCGGCCCACGGCCGGCGGCGGCAACGACAAGCGCACCCAGCTGATGATCGTCGGCGCGGCCCTGCTGGCCATCGTCCTCATCGTCGGCGGCGGCCTCTGGTACACCTCCGGCGACGGCGGCACGAAGGACACCGTCGACAACGGCCCCACCGCCGCCCCCGGCACGGACAAGAACAAGGCCTCGACGCCCGGCACCGAGAAGGTGCCCTCCAACACCAAGTCGAAGTCGCTCTACAACCACCCCAGCCCGACCGTGGCCGACCTCGTGGCCGTCAGCGGTTCCTGGCTCACCGACTCCACCTACATCAAGTCCGACGTGTCGAAGGTCGTCGGCTACAACCTCGTGGACGGCGGCAAGAAGTGGGAGCTGCCCCTCCCGGGCGAGCTCTGCGGCGCGACCCACCACGTCAGCGAGAACAAGACGGCCGTCCTCTTCAAGGCCGCCCCGGCCACGCCCGAGAACAAGTACCCGCAGTGCACCGAGGTCGGCGTCATCGACCTGGAGACCGGCAAGCTCGCCTGGTCCGGCCACGCCAAGAGCGCCACCGGCGGCGACAAGCCGGTCAGCTTCTCCGAGGTCACCATCAGCGGCAACACCGTCGCCGCGGCCGGAGTCTCCGCGGGAGGCGCCGCCTGGAACCTCGCCGACGGCAAGTCCCTGTGGCTGCCCAAGGTCGACAACGAAGGCTGCCGCGACACCGGTTACGCCGGCGGCGAGGCCCTCGGCGTCATCCGCAAGTGCGGGCAGAGCCCCAACTACACCCTGTACGGGCAGATCCTCGACCCGGCCACCGGCGCGCCCACCTCCTCGTACAAGCTCTCCGCGGGCATCGACTACGCCCACATCGTCTCCACCAAGCCCCTGATCGTGGCGGCCGACGTCGGCGACAACGCGAAGGGCGGCAAGGGCGTCAGCGACGTGTTCGTCGTCGACCCCAAGGGCGAGCTGAAGGCGCGCATCCCGCTCGCCTCCGGAAACTTCGCCGCCAGGTGCGGGGCGACCGAGGTCGAGAAGTGCTCGAACATGCTGGTCGGCAACGGCAAGCTCTACGTGCCCTCCCAGGAGCACCAGGGCCAGTCACCCAGCGGCCGCACCAACGAGCTGCTCTCCTTCGACCTGGAGACCGGCAAGCAGACCACCGACCGCGCCGACGCGGGCGAGCGGTACACCCTGCACCCGCTGCGCATGGACGGGTCGAACATCATCGCCTACAAGAACCCCCCGTACGACAAGGGCGGTCAGATCGTCAGCATCGACGGCTTGACGATGAAGGAGACCGTCCTCATGGAGAACCCGGCGGACAAGGCGACCCAGCGCGCCGAGACGTCCTTCTCCCCCGAGTACGCGGAATTCAGGTACCGCAACGGCAAGCTCTTCATGTCCCGTTCGAACGTCAGCAAGCCGTTCGGGGACAAGACCGAGCCGGAATACCTCTTCGTCTCCTTCAGCGCGAGCTGATCCGCACACCCCCGCAGAAGCCCCCGAACGGTCCGCACCGATCGGGGGCTTCTGCACGGTATCGCCCGCGCACCGTCGAACAAGCGTGTAGCTTGCCGGGTCAGAAGGATGGGGGGTGGTTCCGCCATGGGCGTACGGGTCGTGGTGGTCGACGAGCACCGGCTGCTGGCCGAGGCGCTCGCCTCTGCCCTGAAGCTGCGCGGCCACCGGGTGCTGGCCGCGGCCGCCCCGGCCGCGGGCGCCGCCGAGCTGGTCATCAGCCGCGCCCCGGAGGTCTGCCTGCTCGGCACGGCCACCCCCGCCGAACCCGGCGTCTTCGAGCCCGTGGTCCGCATCAAGCGGGAGCGCCCGCAGATCGCCGTCGTCGTCCTCGGCCCGGTGCCCAGCCCGCGCGGGATAGCGGCCGCCTTCGCCGCGGGCGCCTGCGGGTACGTACGCCAGGACGAGCGCATCGAGGGCGTGGAGCGGGCGCTGGCCAAGGCGCGGGCCGGGGAGGTGGCGATCGCCCCGCAGCTGCTGCAGGGGGCCTTCTCGGAGCTCCTGAACCCCACCGCCCAGCCCGACGACGAGGGCAGCCGGCTGCTGAGGCTGCTCACCCCGCGCGAGGTGGAGGTTTTGGTGCGGGTCGCCGAGGGCGAGGACACGCGGCTGATCGCCGCGGGCATGGAGATCGCGCCGAGCACCGCCCGTACGCACGTGCAGCGGGTGCTGATGAAGCTGGGCGTGGGCTCGCGGCTGGAGGCGGCCGCGCTGGCCGCCCGTACCGGCCTGCTGGACCGGGCCCTGCCCGGGCAGCCGCCCGTCACCCCGCGCGGCTGAGGCGGGCGGCGGGACCGGCGCCGATTTCCCCGCGGGCGCGGAATCGGGTAAGCCAGTGCCCAAGCACGCGCATCCAGTCGCGCGTGCTCCCCCGCGAGAGGCAGTAGGCGAGTGAGCAAGTACCTGGTAACCGGTGGCGCCGGATACGTCGGCAGCGTGGTGGCGGCCCACCTCCTGGAGGCCGGCCACGAGGTCACCGTCCTCGACGACCTCAGCACCGGCTTCCGCGTCGGCGTCCCGGCGGGCGCCGCCTTCATCGAGGGCCGCATCCAGGACGCCGCCCGCCACCTGGACGGCTCCTACGAGGCGGTGCTGCACTTCGCGGCGTCCTCGCAGGTCGGCGAGTCCGTGGTGAACCCGGGCAAGTACTGGGAGAACAACGTCGGCGGCACGCTCGCCCTGCTGGGCGCGATGCGCGAGGCGGGCGTGCGCAAGCTGGTGTTCTCCTCCACCGCCGCCACCTACGGGGAGCCGGCGGAGGGCCTGCTGACGGAGGCGTCGGTGACCGCGCCGACCAACCCGTACGGCGCCTCGAAGCTGGCCGTCGACCACATGATCGCGGGCGAGTGTGTGGCGCACGGCCTGGCCGCGGTGTCCCTGCGCTACTTCAACGTGGCCGGCGCCTACGGCGAGTTCGGCGAGCGGCACACCCCCGAGACGCACCTGATCCCGCTGGTCCTCCAGGTCGCGCTGGGCGAGCGGGAGTCGATCTCGGTGTTCGGCGAGGACTACCCGACGCCGGACGGCACCTGTGTACGCGACTACATCCACGTCGCCGACCTGGCGGAGGCCCACCTGGCCGCCCTGCGGGTCGCCGCCGGCGGCGAGCACCTGATCTGCAACCTGGGCAACGGCAGCGGGTTCTCGGTCCGCGAGGTCGTCGAGACCGTCCGCAAGGTCACCGGCCGCGACATCCCCGAGGTCGTCGCCCCGCGCCGGGCCGGCGATCCGGCGATGCTGGTCGCCTCCGCCCGCACCGCCCACGAGCGCCTCGGCTGGACCCCGAGCCGCTCGGACCTGACCGGCATCATCACGGACGCGTGGAACTTCGCGCGCACGCACACCTCCTGAACCACCGGTATCCCCTGGGACCACGGTTGTCATGCGCGCCCCCCGCACCCTGCCCGGTGCGGGGGGCGTGTGCGTTCGGGCCGTGCGCTGTCGGCGGGCGCTGTGCGCGGGCGCCCGGCGTGCACACGCCGGGTGAAATGCCCGCCGTGCAACTGCCCGTGGCACGCGCCCTTGCGAAAGCCGCCGTCCGGACCCTCGGTGCAGGTGATTTCAAGCCATCACGCAGCCCGTTCGGAACGCTCCCGCCGGAAAATCGCCCGGAAAACTTCTGCTATTCGGCCAACCGTGAACCGCCCCCGGCCCTACGCTGATGAGCGACGCCGGTGGGGGCCGGTGTTGATTCAGGGGTCGAGACAAGTCGGGTACGGCGTCCGGTCCGGGGTAGTGCAGAGATGTCTCGGCGGCGGCCGGGCTGCTGCGGATCACCCGGTCCGGGCGCCGTACCCGCCGTCGTCCGTTCCCCTACCCTTGGGGGTTTTGTGGTTCGTATCCGGGTTCTCGTCGTCGACGATCACCGCATCTTCGCCGAATCGCTCGCAGCCGCGCTCGCGGCCGAGCCGGACGTGGACGTGTCCGCGGCCGGCAGCGGTCCCGCCGCCCTGCGCTGCCTCGAACGCGCGGCGGCCGAGGGCCGCCGCTTCGACGTCCTGCTGGTCGACGCCGATCTCGGCGCGGTCGCCGGGGCCGTGCCCGCCCAGCGGGAGCCGGGGGCCGGGCCGCCGCCGCCCGCCTCGGACGGGATCGCGCTGGTCGCCGGGGTACGGGTGACCCACCCCGGGGTCCGCACGGTCGTCCTCGCCGAGCGGGACGACCCGCGCCGGGCCGCGCTCGCGCTCCAGGCGGGGGCCTCGGGCTGGGTGGCGAAGGACTGCTCGCTCTCACGGCTGCTGGCCGTGATCCGAGGAGTCCTGCGCGAGGAGACGCACCTTCCGCCCGCACTGCTCACCGGAGTGCTGCGCGAGCTGACCGCGGCGCGCAAGCACCGTACGGACAGCGAGCGGCTCGTGGAGTCGCTCACCCCGCGCGAACACGAGGTGCTGCGCTGCATGGTGGCGGGGCTGGGCCGCAAGGACGTGGCGGCGCGTCTGTTCCTGTCCCCGCACACCGTCCGCACCCACATGCAGAACGTGCTGGGCAAGCTCGGTGTGCACTCCACCCTGGCCGCGGTGGCCCTGGCCCGGCGGGCGGGCGTACGGCCGGCCGACCTAGCCGGGGATGTTGTCGAACGGAGCGGTCAACTGGCGTAGCAGGCCGGCGAGATCACCGCGTTGGTTCTGCGAGAGCTGGGCCAGGATCGCCCGTTCCTGGGCCAGCAGCCCGGCGAGGGCCTGGTCGGCGCGGTCCCGGCCCTCGGGGGTGAGCCGCACCAGGACACCGCGGCGGTCGCTGGGGTCCGGGAGCCGCTCGACGAGGCCCTTCTTGGCGAGCCGGTCGATGCGGTTGGTCATGGTGCCGGAGGTGACCAGGGTCTGGGTCAACAGCTGTCCGGGGGAGAGCTGGTAGGGCGCGCCGGCGCGCCGCAGGGACGTCAGGACGTCGAACTCCCACGGCTCCAGGCCGTGCTCGGAGAAGGCCAGCCTGCGCGCGCGGTCGAGATGGCGCGCGAGCCTGCTGACGCGGCTCAGGACCTCGAGCGGTTCCACGTCGAGGTCAGGGCGCTCCCGCCGCCATGCCGCCACCAGTCGGTCGACCTCGTCCTCCATGCCGATCAGTGTAAGGGGTCTGTCGATGTGAAGTCTCTTCACAGCAAGTATCTTGATCACGAGTATCTTGACATCGAGATATAAAGAAGGCGAGCATGGGGCATGGAGGGGGCCGGAACAGATTCCGCTTCCGACCGCCCCGCCAGCAGGGAGGCTCGAACATGTATTCCGAGACCGCGCGCGCCGGGACCCCCACGTCCACCGCGCCGTCCGCCCCCACATGGGATCCCCAGCAGTACCTCCGGCACTCCAGCCACCGCACCCGCCCCTTCCTGGACCTCCTCACCCGGATACCCGAACTCCCCGACCGGCCCGCCCGCATCGCCGACCTCGGCTGCGGCCCCGGCAACGTCACCGCGCTCCTCGCCGGGCGCTGGCCCGAGGCCCGCATCACCGGCTTCGACCTCTCCCCTGAGATGCTCCGCCGCGCCACCGACGAGTACGCCGGCCCCACGAAAGGTGGCGGCAGTCTCGACTTCCGCCACGGGGACCTCGCGGGCTGGCTCCCCGAGGAGCCCTACGACCTGATCGTCTCCAACGCCGCCCTCCAGTGGGTCCCCGGCCACGCAGGCTCCTTCGGTGCCTGGATCAACGGCCTGCGCCCCGGCGGCACCCTTGCCTTCCAGATCCCCGGCAACTTCACCGCCCCCAGCCACGCCCTGCTCGCCGAACTGTGCGACACCCCGCGCTGGCGGCCCCGGCTCGCCGGCCACGGCGCCCGCTACATCCACATCCTCGAACCCGCCGAATACCTCGCCCGGTTCACCGCACTCGGCTGCGCCGCCGACGTCTGGGAAACCACCTATCACCAGTTGCTCCAAGGCCCCGACCCCGTACTCGACTGGGTCAAGGGCACCGCCCTGCGGCCCGTCCTGACCGCACTCGGCGACGACCGTGACGCCGTGGACGCCTTCCTCACCGAATACCGCGACCGGCTGCGCGTGGCCTATCCGACCGGGCCGCGCGGCACCGTCTTCCCGTTCCGCCGCATCTTCGCCGTCGCCCGCAAGGAGGCCTGACCGTGCTGACCGCCGTCGACCACGTCCAACTCGCCGCGCCTCCGCACTCGGAGGACCGGCTCCGCGCCTTCTACACGGACGTCCTCGGCATGACCGAGATCCCCAAGCCGCCCGTCCTCGCGGCACGCGGGGGCTGCTGGTTCGCCGCCGGGCCGGTGCAGCTGCACCTCGGCGTGGAGGAGGACTTCCGGCCCGCGCGCAAGGCCCACCCGGGACTGCGGGTGACCGGCATCGAGGCCTACGCGCACAGACTGGAGGAGCGGGGAGCCAAGGTCGTGTGGGACGACGACCTGCCCGGCCACCGCCGCTTCTACTCCGAAGACCCCGTCGGCAACCGGCTCGAATTCCTGGAGCAGCGCAGCCCGGAGTAGCCCAGCCCGGCGCACATACGACGGCGCCCCGTCACCGAC
>NZ_JBSGZI010000114.1:0-23713 GCF_053610945.1 Streptomyces sp. NPDC054849 | reverse complement strand
TAATCTGCGCCCCCCCGGGGCTGGCCTCTGTCCCGGCCGCGGCGGGGGGGTCCGGGGGGGGGGGGGTGGGGCGCGGCCCCCCCCCCGCCCCTCCGGCGCGTTGGTCTCCGCTCAGCCGAGCGGGTGGTCCGGCTCGTAGTTGGTCAGGACACAGCCCTCGACCTGGGACTTCTCCAGCCGGTATCCCGACGGGGCGGAGAAGCCGGGCATGCAGTTCAGGTACAGGAACTGCAGCTGGTAGAGACCGTGGCGGGACGAGGGGCTGTTGGTCTCGACGGCGATGTTCTGCCCGACGAGCAGCCGGCTCGCGGTCTGCTTCAGCTTGCCGTCGTCCTTGAAGTCGGCCAACTGGGCCGCCTTCGCCTTCGTCTGGAGCTTCTTCATGTCCCCGACCGTGTCGAGCCAGCTCAGGTCGCGGGCGCGCTGCGCCCCGGCAGGCTGCCCGCACAGGGCGCGGCCCGTCACGCCCCAGTCCAGGGCGTTGCCCTCCACCACCGGCGCGTAGTCGATCGACTCGATCGCGACGGCGTCGGGGTCGGTGGAGAAGTGCTTCTCGCAGTCGAGGCTGTTGCCCACGAGCGTGCGCAGCTCGGCGATGCTGTCGGCGCGCGGGAGCCCGAGGCTGCCCGTCTTCGGCTGGCCCGCCTTCTCGCCCTCGCCCGCCGGATCCTGAGGGGTTTCGAGGTTCGGGCTGCCCGAGCCGTCCTCGGAGTTGACGAAGTCGCTGAGGTTGCAGTGTTCGACCAGCGGCTTCTCCCGCTTGTAGCCCTTGGGGACGGGAGCGGTCGGGTTGCAGGTCAGTACCCGCAGGTCGGAGCGGACCAGCGCGAGCGCCGTCTTGGTGCTGGTGGGGAACGCGACGAAGCCCTTGCCGACCAGCACCCGGCTCTCCAGCCCGTACGCGCCGTCACCGCCGTCGATCCTGTCCAGGACGTACTGCTTGTAGCGCTCCTGGAACTCCTTCATGTCCGCGGGAACGGCGATGGCGATCTCGCCCTGGCGGGCCTTGTCGCTGCAGACGCCCAGCTCCTTCACCGACCACTGCCCGGCCTTGGGGAAGTCGCCCGCCGGCATCCGGCGGTCGTCGGGCTTGTCGCTGAGGTCCTCGCAGGAGGCGAACTGCCGCAGGTACCGCTGTGCCTCGGCGAGCGGGCCCGTCTCGGCCGCGGCCGTGGACGACGATGCGGCCGGTGCGTCCGGCTGCCCGCCCTCCTTGCACGCGGCGAGTGTGGCGAGACAACCGAGGGCGGCGGTCGTGGCGAGGATCCGCTGGAGGCGCATGGGTCGCTTTCGTCGGTACGGCGATGGCGGGGGGCATGTGCATGCTAAGTGGACGTCGGAGCGTGATCAAAACCCCGTCCCACGGCGGCCGTTCGCGGCTCCGCGCACGCGGCCGCCCAGTCCGCCAGGGCGTCGAAGTCGGGGCGGGTCAGGCCGATCCGCTCGTCGATGCGCAGCAGCAGCGCCCGTGCCGGGTGGCGCTGGTCGACGTACTCGCGGTCCATCGCCGTGATGTCGTCGTCGATCCAGGCGAAGGGCCGTTCGCCCGCGTATTCCAGGATGTACCGGGTCTTCCAGAAGGTCCCCCGCGGTGCCCGGCCGTGCATCACCGGCCAGTCGATGAACGGCAGCCGGGGCAGTCCCAGATGCGGCCCTATCCAGTCGTTCGCCTCGTCCTTCCACGTGGTGGCCCAGACCAGCTCGTACGCACCCGCCAGCGCGAGCAGCTCCGCGCCGTGGCCGTGGTTCAGCCAGACCCGCAGCGGCTTGGGGCTCTCGGCCCACGTCCAGCCCGTCGGGCGCATCCGGTGCGTGGAGTAGCCCTCGGGGCGGCGCTGGGCCTTGGCCGCGTAGGGGTTCAGGGGTCCGTCGACGTCGATGAGCAGCAGGGGCTTCATCTCGTCAGGATTCCGTTCCGGCCGCCCTAGGGCAGCTCATTTTCCGAAAGAATGAGACGGTGATGTCTCATTAGGGGTATGCTTGTCTCATGGCCATGGATCGTGACCAGGTGCTCCGCGACGCGGCCGCCCTGCTCTCCCGTAAATCGACCGCCACGATGGACGAGGTCGCCCGCGCCGCCGGAATCGGCCGCGCGACCCTCCACCGGCACTTCGCCGGGCGCGACGCCCTCGTACGGGCCCTCGAAGAGCTCGGCATCCGGGAGTTCGAGGGGGCCTTCGACCGCGCCCGCCTCGACGAGGGCACAGCGGTGGAAGCGCTCAGACGCCTCGTCGCCGAGGCCGAGCCCAACGCCGAACTGCTGGCCTTCCTCGTCACCGAGAACCAGCTGTTCGAAGGCGAGCAGATCCACGAGGGATGGGCCCGGCTCGACGCCCGTGTCGGCGCGCTCTTCCGGCGCGGCCAGGAAGAGGGCGACATCCGGATCGACCTGAGCCCCGCATGGCTCACCGAGGCCCTCTACGGCCTCATCGGCACCTGCGCCTGGGCCGTCATGGACGGCCGGGTCGCCGCCAAGGACTTTCAGTACATGATCACCGAGCTGCTGCTCGGTGGCGCCAGACGGAGTGTGGAGAAATGAGCCGTACCGAACAGCTGAACCGTCGAACGGGAGCGGAGGTGAGGAGCCGGGGGCGCTGGCTCGCGCTCTCCGTACTCGTGCTGGCCGTGCTGCTGGTCGCGGTGGACGCCACGGTCCTCGGCCTCGCCACGCCCTCCCTCAGCGAGGACCTCAAGCCCTCCGGCACCCAGCTGCTGTGGATCGGCGACATCTACTCCTTCGTCATCGCCGGACTCCTGGTGTCCATGGGCAGCCTCGGCGACCGCATCGGCCGAAAGAAGCTGCTCCTCGTCGGAGCCACCGCCTTCGGCGCCGTCTCGGTCCTCAACGCCTACGCGACCAGCCCCGAGATGATGATCGTCGCCCGGGCCCTGCTCGGCGTGGCCGGCGCCACCCTGATGCCGTCCACCCTCGCGCTGATCCGCAACATCTTCCACGACCCCAGGGAGCGCAGCCTCGCCATCGGCATCTGGGGCGCCACCGCCTCGGCCGGCGCGGCCGTCGGGCCTGTCGTCGGCGGAGCCCTGCTCCAGCACTTCTGGTGGGGCTCGGTCTTCCTCATCAATCTCCCCGTGATGGCCGCCCTGGTCCTCGTCGGCATCAAGCTGCTGCCCGAGTCGAAGAACCCGGTGGCCGGCCCGTGGGACCTGGTCAGCGTCGGCCTCTCCCTCGTCGGTGTGATCGGCGTGGTGTACGCCGTCAAGGAAGCCGCCACCCACGGCATGACCCGGGAGGTCGCCCTCGCCGCGCTGCTCGGCGCGGGCGCGCTGTACGCCTTCGTCCGCCGCCAGTTCACCCTGCCGTCCCCGCTGCTCGACATGCGGCTCTTCAAGCACCGCGGCTTCTCCGGCGCGGTCCTCGCCGACCTGCTCACCGTCTTCGGCCTCTCCGGGCTGGTCTTCTTCCTCTCCCAGTTCCTGCAGCTCGTCCAGGGCCGCGACCCGCTGGAGGCGGGCCTGGCCGAACTGCCCGCCGCCATCGGCGCGGTGGCCACCGGTCTGGTCGCGGGCCGGTACGCCCGCCGGTATTCGGTACGCACCGTCGTGACCGGCGGCCTCGCCGCCATCGGCCTGGCCCTCGCCGTCCTGACCGTGATCCACAAGGAGAGCGGCTACCCGCTGCTCGGTGCGGCCCTGCTCGTCGTCGGACTCGGCGCAGGATTCTCCTTCACCGTCACCGCCGACGTGATCCTCTCCAGCGTGCCCAAGGAGCAGGCCGGTTCGGCCTCCGCCGTCTCCGAGACGGCGTACGAACTCGGCGCCGCCCTCGGCATCGCCCTGCTCGGCTCCATCGTCACCGGGGTCTACCAGGGCTTCACCGCCCCGGCCTCCGCCGCGGGTCCGGTCGCCGACGCCGCGCACGAATCCCTCGGCGGGGCCGTCGAGGCCGCCAAGGCGCTGGATCCGCACACCGCCGGGCAGATGGTGGGCGCCGCGCAGGAGGCCTTCGTGGACGGGCTGCGGCTCGCCTCCGGCGTGGGCGCGGCCGTGCTGCTGGCCACCGCCGCGGCGGCCTGGTTCCTGTTGAAGGGCCAGAAGCTCCAAGGCGGCATCGAGCACTGACGCCACGCGCCCGGCGTCCGTGCAAGGGATGGTGTCGAGGGGGGAGTTGACAGTCCGTCGAACCGCGGGACACCATCCGGGCGATGGAGATCAACGATCTTACCCCGGCCGAGCGCCGCGTATGGGAAGCCTTCCCGCGCGGTGACGGCGTCGACTTCCGGGAGCACCCCGACGACAGCTCCGTGGACGGGGCCGGCTGGGGATCCGGGCGCACGGTGCGGGCCGAGGTGCTCCGCGCCCTCCTGCTGGGCGCCGCGCCGGCCGTCGAGGGCCGGGTCCCCGGGCTCAAGATCAAGGGTGCGAGGATCGTGGGCAAACTCGACCTCCGCTACGCGGTGATCGACCATCCCATCCGGATGCGCGACTGCTGGTTCGAGCGCAAACCCCTGCTGTACGGCGCCCAGCTGAAGGCCCTCGTCCTCGGCTACTCCACCCTGCCCGGCCTCACCGCGGCCACCGTGCGCGTCGATGTGGTCCTGCGGCTCTCCTGCTGCCGGATCAGCGGTCCCGTCCGGCTGCAGGGCGCCAAGATATCCGGCGGCCTCTTCCTGCAGGGCGCGGTGGTCGGTCCCGCGACGGGCGAGGAGGCGGACGAACCCCCGCTCCAGCTCAACCACGTGGAGATCGGTACCGACATCATCGCCAACGACCTGACCGTCCACGGCCAGCTGCGCCTCAACGGTGCCGTCGTCGGCGGCCAGATCAGCCTCGACAACGCCCGCCTGCTCAACCCCGGCGGCATCGCCCTGCACGCCGAGACCCTGGCGGTCGGCACGGACCTGCGGGCCCACCGCCTGGAGGCCCGCGGCATGGTCAACCTCACCGGAGCCCGGATACCCGGCCAGCTCAACTTCGCCCACGCGGTCTTCGCCCATCCCGGCGGCACCGCCCTGCGCGCCTCCAGCTGCGCCGTCGGCGAGGTGTGGCTGCGAGGCTGCGACCGGATCCAGGGCCTGGTCAACCTGCGCCGCTCGCAGTTCGACATGCTGCACATACCGCCCGAGACCTGGCCGGAACAGATCCGCATCGACGGCCTCACCTACCGCACGCTGGCCCCGCACCTGCCCGCCGGGGAGCGGCTGCCCGCACTGGAGCGCGAGGAGGCGGGCTACCTCCCGTACGCCTACGAACAGCTCGCGGCGGCCTACCGTACGGCGGGCGACGAGGCGGCCGCCCGGACCGTCCAACTCGCCAAACTGCGCAGGCACCGCCGCACCCTGCCCCGGCACGCGCGCCCGTGGGGGCTTCTCCAGGACGCGACGGTGGGCTACGGATTCCGGCCGCTGCGCGCGGCGGGCTGGTTGGTGGCGCTCCTGCTCACCGGGGCGATCGCCTTCGAACTGCAGCACCCGCGCCCGCTCAAGCAGGGCGAGGCGCCGGACTTCAACCCGGTGTTCTACACGCTCGACCTGATGGTGCCGATCATCAGTTTCGGCCAGGAACAGGCCTTCGCGCCGAGCGGCTGGCACCAGTGGCTGTCGTACACGCTGATCGTGACCGGCTGGATCCTCGCCACCACCACGGCGGCGGGCGTCAGCCGGTCACTCCAGCGGCAGTAGGGGCGACGGGAGCTACGCGGCCTTCGCCTTCGTGGCGTACATGTCGACGTACTCCTGACCCGAGAGCCGCATGACCTCGGCCATCACCGAGTCGGTGACGGCGCGCAGGACGTACCGGTCGCGGTCCATGCCCTCGTAGCGGGAGAACTCCATCGGCTCGCCGAAGCGGACGGTGACCCGGCCCGGACGCGGCATGCCGGCGCCGCCGGGCTGCAGCTTGTCGGTGCCGATCATCGCGAACGGCACCACGGGGGCGCCGGTCATCAGGGTCAGGCGGGCGATGCCGGTGCGGCCGCGGTAGAGCCGGCCGTCGGGGGAGCGGGTGCCCTCCGGGTAGATGCCGAAGATCTTGCCCTCTTCGAGGATCCGGCGGCCGGTCATCAGGGCCGCGACGCCACCGTTGGCCCCGTCACGGTCGACGGGGATCATGCCGGAGCCGGTGAAGAACCAGGCCATGAGCCGGCCCTTGATCCCCTTGCCCGTCACGTACTCGTCCTTGCCGATGAAGTGGACCGTACGGTCGCACACCAGCGGAAGGATCATGGAGTCGATGAAGGTGAGGTGGTTGCCCGCCAGAATCACCGGTCCGGACCCGGGGATGTTCTCGATGCCCTCCACACGGGTGCGGAACATCATGCGCATGACCGGTCCGACAGTGGCTTTGATGAGCGAGGTACGGAACAACGTGGGCCCTCCGGCATCGAAAAGCGGTTCGCGCACCCACCACACGGCGGTAGCGCAGGTGAGGACGATACTCGCGGGTCAGCTCCGAGCGCACATCGGGTTCACGTGTCGGATACCCAGTGTTGACACTCGTTTGCGCCAAGTTCCCCGGATGTGTCGCCGGTGCACCCCCCTCGGCCACCCCCGCTTGCCTACCATCGGCACGCCGATCGCGGGCCGCGGGACGCCGGGACGCCGGGACGCCGGAGGTCCCGGGACCGCAGGCCCCCTTTCGCGACGAGGCACGACGAAACACGACGAGGCAGACGAGGAGTGGCACTCATGACACAGGGTGGGGCAGCGCGGCGCACGGTTCTGGGGGCGGCCGTCCTGGCGGCGGGGACCGGGATCACCGGACTGGCGGCCGGGTCGGCATCGGCATCCGCATCGGCGTCCGCGTCCGGATTCGCGTCCGGATCCGGATCCGCAGCGGGCGGCGGGCACGGCGACGGGGGCCACCGGGACCTCCCCCACCCGACGGTCATCGGCCACCGCGGAGCCAGCGGCTACCGGCCGGAGCACACGCTCGGCTCCTACCAGCTCGCCCTCGACCTGGGCGCCGACGTCGTCGAGCAGGACCTGGTCCCGACCCGGGACGGCCACCTGGTGTGCCGTCACGAGAACGAGATCGGGGGGACCACCGACGTCGCCGACCATCCCGCGTTCGCCTCCCGCCGCACCACCAAGTCCGTCGACGGGGTGTCCGTCACCGGGTGGTTCACCGAGGACTTCACCCTCGCCGAGCTCAGGACCCTGCGCGCGAAGGAACGTATCCCCGCCCTCCGTCAGCGCAACACGCTCTACGACGGCCAGTGGGCCGTACCGACCTTCGAAGAGGTGCTCCGCTGGGCCGACCGCGAGGGCAGGCGGCGCGGCAGGAAGGTCTGGCTGCACGTCGAGACCAAGCACCCCAGCTACTTCCGCGGCCTCGGCCTCGGTGTGGAGGAGCCCCTCGCCAAGCTGCTGCGGCGCCACGGGCGCGACGGCCGGAACGCGGCCGTCTTCCTCCAGTCCTTCGAGCCCTCCAGCATCCAGCGGCTCTCCCGGCTGGTCTCCGCGCCCCGCGTGGTCCTGCTCTCCGCGGCCGGCACCCGTCCCTGGGACTTCGAAGCGGCCGGGGACCCGCGCACGGTCGCGGACCTGGTCAAGCCGGAGGGCCTGAAGTGGATCGCCGGCTTCGCCCAGGGCATCGGCCCGACCATGGACCTGATCCTCCCGCGCGACGCGGCCGGCCGGCTGGGCTCCCCGACCACCCTGGTCAAGGACGCCCACGCCCGCGGGCTGCTGGTGCACCCCTACACCGCGCGCAACGAGAACAGCTTCCTGCCCGCCGAGTACCGCAGGGGTACCGATCCGGCCGCGTACGGCGACGCTCTCGGCGCCTTCCGGACCTACTTCGACCAGGGCATCGACGGGATCTTCACCGACAACCCGGACACCGGGCTGTACGCGGCGGAGTCCTTCCGTCCGGGCCGACGCCCCGTCAACCGCTGAGCGGGTCTTCCCGAAAGAGTGGGCCGTGCCTGGTGTGGAAACCGGCGGGCACGGCCCACTCGTCCCGCCCGGCATGGACCTGCTGAAGGCTGACCTCTTTGACAAGCTCGGCCCGCTGCTCTCCGCCGAGGCGGCCGCGGAGGCCCCGGGCACCGGAGTGGACGCTGCCGACCTGGAACAAGCCGTCTGGGTCAGGCTGCTGGAGAGCGGCCGGCGCGCACCCGATCCGGCCGAGCCGGCGGAGCCGGCGCGCTGGCTCCGCCGGGCGGTACGGGCGGAGGCCCGGCTGGCCCGGCGCCGTGCCCGCCGGGAGATCCCGTACGACCACCGTCGTCACGCCGCGGACGGCCCCCGCCATCACTCCGTGGACGGCGGTCCGCAGGCCGGCGCCGCCGCCGGGGCCGAACCGGAAGACGCCCTTTTGCACGGGGAGGACAACCGCGCACTCCGATCGGCGGTCGCCCGGTTGCCCGGACGCTGCCCCGAACTGATGAAGGCACTTCTTTCGCCCAGGGACCTCACTTACCGTGAAATCGCAGGAGAGTTGGGTATCTCACAAGGAAGTTTGGGGCCCGTCCGTTCCCGTTGCCTGGGATGTCTGCGCAGAATGCTGGCGGCAGAGGTTGCGGCTCCTGGCCTGCGGGGAAAGGAGCGGTAGACCAACGGGCTACCAGGTGAGCTGGAGGCATGCGCACATGGGCATGAGCGTGACCATTTCGGCGGCGGTTGCCGAGGACGCTGAGCAGATCTTCAAACTGCAGTACCTGGCCTTCCAGCGCGAGGCCGAGCTGTACGGCAACTACCTCATCCAGCCGCTCACCCAGTCCCTGGACTCCCTCAAGGGGGAGCTGGCGACGGACACCGTCCTCGTGGCCCGGCTCGGCGACGAAATCGTCGGAACCGTGCGCGGCAGCGTGGACGAGGACGGCACCGGCAAGATCGCCAAGCTCTGCGTCCACCCCCGCCTCCAGGGCCACGGGCTCGGCGCGCGCCTGCTACGCGCCGTCGAGGAGGCCCTCGCGAGCCCCGGCACCACCACCCGCTTCCGCCTGCACACCGGGCACAAGAGCGAGTCCAACCTGCGCCTCTACCGCAAGGCCGGCTACGTCAAGGTCGGCGGCCGCACGGCCTCCGACGGCGTTCAGCTGGTGATCCTGGAGAAGGAGGCCAAGGACCCGGCCGACTTCACGGTCAGCGCCTAGGCACCCGCGCACGGGTCCGGCGCGCGGGTCCGGCACAGGGGTCCGGCACACGGGTCCGGTGCCCTCGTCCGGCACACGGGTCCGGTGCCCTCGTCCGGCGCCCGGTCAGCGCTTGCGCAGCCAGAGCATCCCGGTGATCGGCAGGATCACCGGGATGAACAGGTAACCCATCCCGAACTGGGACCACACGGTCGTGTCGGGGAAGGAATCGGGGCTCACCAACGTCCAGGCGCCCACCGCCAGAACGCCGGCCAGCTCGGCGGCGCAGCAGATCAGCGCCGCCTTGCGGGCCGTCTCGCCGCCGCGCACGAGCGAGTACGTGATGAACGCGTAGGCCAGCGCGGCCACGGCCGACAGCGCGTACGCGAGCGGTGCCCGGTCGAACTCGGTGGAGATCTGGAAGGCCGACCGCGAGACCGCGCCCACCACCATCACCCCGTACAGCCACACCAGCAGCAGCCCGGGGCCGGAGACCAGCCGCTTGCGCTCGGTGGGAGCGGCGGTCGTCGTGTCAGCGTCAGGCACCGGTGGTTCCCCAGATGTCGTAGAGCCGCACTTCGAGGACGGCGAGGACGACCGCGCCGGCGGCCACCGTCACCGATCCCCACTTGGTCCGCTCCGTCAGTGAGAGCATCCCGGCGGCCGGCACCGCGGCGAAGGCGCCCAGCAGGTAGGCCACGAAGATGACCGTGCCCTCGTCGGGCTCCTGGCCCTGGGCCAGCTTGACCAGGCCGATCACCAGTTGGGCCAGGACCAGCACGGTCACGACGGCCATGCCGATGAAATGCCAGTCCTTGGTCGGCTGGTCCCGCCAGGCGGCGAAACCGCACCAGGCGGCGAGGGCGAGTGCGGCCACGCCGATGGCGACCGTCAGGGCGTCGAGCATGCAGCGAGGGTATTACGGGCCGAAAGACCCGATGCGCGCACCCCTGTTCCCGGGCCCCGGGGCCCGGTCGGGCGTCCGCATCGCAGACCGTGGTCTTGACCACAGCGGACCGTCCCACCGCACTCCGGCCCACCGTGCCGAACGGGCGGCGACCGCCGTGTCGATGCAGGTCAGAAGCGGTGGAGCAGGGGCTGGGCGGGCAGCGCCGATGACCGGTCCCGTCCGGTATGCGGTCGAATTCCGTCCGGTATCCGGACGGCTTTGATCGGTGAGGGGATGCGTCTGCTTTACTTGGGCCCATGACCACGACGAGCAGCCGCACCCTTGCGACCGAGGCGACGATGACGCCCGGTGCTCGTTGTATGTGTCGAATGTGCGCCTTCTGAGGGCCCCTTCCTGAGCCTCGCGCCCCGAAGCGAGACCAGCCGCGCGAGTGCGTCACCCCTTGATGAACAGCACGGCTCACTCCTGCCCCGCGCATGCGTCGAAGCAATCGTTTTCTGACGGTTCGTCCCGTATCGCGTCCCAGATGTTCGCCCCGTGCCCGGCACCCTGCTGCGCCGTGCACTCGACAGCGACGGAAATCCTGTGATCACCACATCGGGCCTCACGAAGGTCTACCAGTCCCGTGGCCGCGAGGTCACCGCCCTGGACGGCGTCGATCTCCACGTCCGCGAGGGCGAGGTCTACGGAGTCATCGGCCAGAGCGGCGCAGGCAAATCCTCCCTGATCCGCTGCGTGAACCTGCTGGAGCGCCCCACCACCGGCACCGTGAGCGTCGACGGCGTCGACCTCACCGCGCTCGCCGGCCGCGGCCGGCGCGCCGGCAAGGAGCTCCGCGAGGCCCGCAGCCGCATCGGCATGGTCTTCCAGCACTTCAACCTGCTGTCCTCGCGCACCGTTCAGGGCAACATCGAGCTGCCCCTGGAGATCCTCGGCGTCTCCGGCCGCGAGCGCTCCCGCAAGGCCCTCGAACTCCTCGACCTGGTCGGCCTCGCCGACAAGGCCAAGGCCTACCCCACCCAGCTCTCCGGCGGCCAGAAGCAGCGGGTCGGCATCGCCCGTGCCCTGGCCGGCGACCCCAAGGTGCTGCTCTCCGACGAGGCCACCAGCGCCCTGGACCCCGAGACCACGCGCTCCATCCTCCAGCTGCTGCGTGACCTCAACCGGCAGCTCGGCCTCACCGTGCTGCTCATCACGCACGAGATGGACGTGGTCAAGTCCGTCTGCGACTCGGCCGCCCTGATGAAGAACGGCCGGATCATCGAGTCCGGTACCGTCGCCGAGCTGCTCGCCACCCCCGGATCCGAGCTCGCCGGCGAGCTCTTCCCGGTCACCGGAGCCGCCACCGGCCCCGACCGCACGGTCGTCGACGTGACCTTCCACGGCGAAGCCGCCGTCCGGCCGGTGATCTCGCAGCTCTCGCGCACGTACAACATCGACATCTCGATCCTCGGCGCGGCGATGGACACCGTCGCCGGCCGGCAGATCGGCCGCATGCGCATCGAACTGCCCGGCCGCTACGAGGACAACGTCGTGCCGGTCGGGTTCCTGCGCGAGCAGGGCCTCCAGGTCGACCTCGTCGAGGGTGCCGACGCGGCCGCCGACGCCGACAACGAATTCGCCGTACTGGTCAAGGAAGGTGCCAAGTGACCTGGTCCGAGATGCAGCCCCTGCTCACCCAGGGCACCTACGACACCCTCTACATGGTGCTGTGGTCCGCCCTGGTGACCGTGCTCGGCGGACTGCCCATCGGCATCCTCCTGGTCCTCACCGACAAGGGCGGCCTGCTGCAGAACCAGCCGCTCAACAAGGTCCTCGGCGTGATCGTGAACATAGGCCGCTCGCTGCCGTTCATCATCCTGCTGATCTTCCTGATCCCGGTGACCACCGCCGTCGTCGGCACCTTCATCGGCCCCACCGCCATGATCGTCCCGCTCGCCATCGGCGCCGTCCCCTTCTTCGCCCGGCTCGTCGAGACGGCCGTCCGCGAGGTGGACCCCGGCCTGATCGAGGCCGTCGAGTCCATGGGCGGCGGCATCCCCACCCTCGTCGGCAAGGTGCTCCTGCCGCAGGCTCTGCCCTCCCTGGTCGCAGGCGTCACCACCACCGTCATCACCCTCGTCGGCTACTCCGCCATGGCCGGCGCCGTCGGCGGCGAAGGACTCGGCTCCAAGGCCATCACGTACGGCTTCCAGCGCTTCGAGACCGGCTTCATGGTCGCCACCGTCGTGGTCCTGATCGTCCTCGTCACGGTGATCCAGCTGGTCGGCGACGGCGTGGTCCGCCTCCTGGCCCGCCGCGGCCGGACCGCCTGACCGGCCGATCGGCCGCCCCCGCTCTTTCTCCTCCAGAAAGCCCGCACTTGTCGTGCTTGGGCCACCACCAGCAAGTCATCCGTACTTGTGCAGCAAGAAAGGCACTCTTCGTGCGTAAGAACATCAAGCTCACCGCCCTCGCCGCCACGGCCACCGCGCTCGCCCTCGGCCTCACCGCCTGCGGCAGCTCCTCGGACCCGTCCTCCGGCAAGGCCGACGGAGGCAAGGCGGACGAGAGCAAGCCGCTCGTCATCGCGGCCTCCCCGAGCCCGCACGCCGACGTCCTGAAGTTCGTCGCCGACAAGCTCGCGGCCAGGGAGGGCCTCAAGCTGGACGTCAAGGAGTTCACCGACTACGTCCTGCCGAACACCGCCACCGAGCAGGGCCAGGTCGACGGCAACTACTTCCAGCACAAGCCGTACCTCGACGACTTCAACAAGAAGAACAACACGCACGTCGTGCCCGTCGTGAACGTGCACCTGGAGCCCCTCGGCCTCTACTCCAAGAAGGTCAAGGCCATAGGCGACATCAAGGCCGGCCAGACCATCGCCGTGCCCAACGACACCACCAACGAGGGCCGCGCGCTCCAGCTGCTCGCCGCGAACAACCTGATCACCCTCAAGGAGGGTGTCGGCACCAGCGCCAAGCTGTCCGACATCACCGACAAGAAGGGCCTGGAGTTCAAGGAGCTGGAGGCCGCCACGGTCCCGCGCGCCCTGAACGACGTGGACGCCGCGATCATCAACGGCAACTACGCCATCGAGGCCGACCTGTCGCCCGCCAAGGACGCGCTGGTCCTGGAGAAGGCCGAGGACAACCCCTACGCCAACTTCCTCGCGGTCAAGGACGGCAACCAGAACGACCCGCGGGTCCAGAAGCTCGCCAAGCTCCTGAACTCCGACGAGGTCAAGAAGTTCATCGAGGAGAAGTACCAGGGCTCCGTCATCCCCGCCTTCGGCACCCCGGCCTCCTGACCCCGGCCTTCGGCACCCCGGCCTCCTGACCCCGGCCTTCGGCACCCCGGCCTCCTGACCCCGGCCTCCAGACCCGCACGGCCGGCCTCGTCGGACTTCGCTGTCATGCATCTCGGCCCCGCACGCCCCTGTCGGCGCGCGGGGCCGAGTTCTGCCCGCTTCCGGGCAACCCGGCCCTGCACATCCCCCGGTCGATGCTGCATGCTGTGGCCTACGACCCGCACCAACGGTCCCGCACGATCGGTCCCGCACCGCGGTCGCCTCGCAACACGGTCGCACCACGGTCTCAGGCATGGAGCTGCGCAATGACTACCACCTTCCCGGACGTCACCATCAGCACGGACCGGCTGGTGCTGCGCTCCTTCGAGGAAGAGGACGTCACCGCGCTCACGGAGATGATGAACGACGAGCACGTCATCGCCTGGACGCCCGTGCCACACCCCTACACCCACGCGGACGCGCACGCGTGGGCCACCCGGCACTCCCACGCCGAACGCACCGAGGGCCGCGGCATCGTCCTCGCCGTCACCGAGTTCCTCACCCAGCGCCTCGTCGGCGTCGTCCACCTCCAGAACACCAACTGGCGCACCCGCTCCACCGAAGTCGGTTATGTCACCGCCCCGTGGGCCCGCGGCGAGGGCTACGCCAGCGAGTCCGTCCAGGCCGTCGCCCAATGGCTCTTCCGCGACCAGGGGTTCGAGCGCCTCGAACTGCGCACCGCCGCCGACAACACCGCCTCCCAGCAGGTGGCCCAGAAGATCGGCTGCATCAGCGAAGGCGTACTCCGCAACGCGTGGATAGTGCGTACGCAGACGGCCGAAGGCGGCTGGACCGACACCCGCACCGACCTCATCGTCTGGAGCCTCGTCCCCGAGGACCTCGACGAGGGCGACGGTTACGAGGGGTACGACGGCTACGACAACTACGACGGATACGCCGGCAGCTCCGCCTTCGGGCAGCGGGCCGACGCGAACGGCTACGCCGTCGGCGCCGACTGGAACTGAACCGATGACCAGGTAGTCTCACCGTGCCCTGCCCCCTCGACGAAGCTTCGCCCCTCTCCGGCCACCGCTGGGAGGAGCCCGCTGCCACACCAGGAGACTGACGACGATGGCCGACCGGGTCACGGTGATCGGCTGGGACGGTTCGCCCCTGACCGCGGCCGCCCGGTCCGCGCTCTCGGCCGCCACCCTCGTGGCCGGCGCGGCCCACCACCTCGCGCTCCCCGAAGTCCCGCCCGCCGCCGAGCGCGTCCGCCTCGGCAGCCTCGGCCTCGCCGCCCGCCGCATCGCCGGCCACCGCGGCACCGCGGTGGTCTTCGCCGACGGCGACCCCGGCTTCTTCGGCGTCGTACGGACCCTGCGCGCCCCGGAGCACGGCCTGGAGGTCGAGGTCGTCCCTGCCGTCTCCTCCGTGGCCGCCGCCTTCGCCCGCGCCGGCATGCCCTGGGACGACGCCCAGGTCGTCGTCGCCCACCCCCGCACCCTGCGCCGCGCCGTCAACGTGTGCCGAGCCCACGCCAAGGTCGCCGTCCTCACCTCGCCCGGCGCCGGCCCCGCCGAACTCGCCCTGCTCCTCGACGGAGTCCACCGCACCTTCGTCGTCTGCGAGGAACTCGGCACCGACCGGGAGCAGGTGAGCGTCCTCACCTCCGACAAGGCCGCCGACCACAGCTGGCGCGACCCCAACGTCGTCATCGTCATCGGCGGCGGGGGACAGGCCCCGGCCGCCGACCCGGGATGGCTGTTCGGCCAGAGCGCCGGCCAGTCGGCCGAGCGCGGCTGGGCCCGGCCGCAGCCCGACGCGGGCGAAGGGGAGTCGGCGCAGCTCCGCGCGGCGCAACTCGCCCGGCTCGGGCCGCGCACCGGCGACCTCGTATGGGACATCGGCGCCGGATCCGGCGGCGTGGCCGTGGACGCCGCCGCCCTCGGCGCCGCCGTCATCGCGGTGGACGCCGACCCGCAGGCCTGCGCACGCGTAACCGCCGCCGCCCGCAAGCGGGGAGTGCAGCTCCAGGTCGTCACCGGGCGCGCACCGCACGTCTTGGAGAACCTGTCCGAGCCCGACGTCGTCCGGGTCGGCGGAGGCGGTGCCGAGGTGGTCGCGGCCGTCGCCGAACGCCGTCCCGAACGGATCGTCAGCCACGCCTCCACCCGCGACGAGGCGGAGGCCGTCGGCCGGGTGCTCACCGAACACGGGTACGCCGTCGAGTGCGCCCTGCTCCAGTCCGTCGGACTGGACCCCCACACCTGGGCTGAACAGGACCGTTCCGTGGTGTTCCTGCTGTCGGCGCAGCGCCCTGTGACCCGCTGAGACGACGGCCGGGGTAGGCTGGCCGATCGTCGTACCGCCTCGACGATTCGGGCATCGCGGCACACTTGGACGCGCGACGTGGCGCAGTCCACAGAGGACCGTGGCGGTTCTGGCCGCCACGATGGCTAACGGGCGCGACAATGCTTACTGGTTGTCGTGCAGGCGCGTGCGAGACGAACTCGTCGCACCGCAACCCCGCACGGCAACTCCGCTCGGAGGCCTCGTGGGCGACCGGGCGAACGAAGAGGCAACACCGATGGGCGAGGGGTAAGCATGACTGACACCGGCCAGGTCCCGGGCGAGGGTCTCCCGGACAACGCGGGCATGGTGGATCAGCAGGGCGTCCCCGCTCCGGTCCAGATCCCGGTACCGGCTCCCGCCGGCTACGCCTTCCAGGACCTCATGGACAATCCGGCCGAGCCGGAGGACGAGGAACTGCTGCTGATGCCGAGCGGCCAGGGCGCGTGGAGCGACCCGCAGGTCGTCCCGCCGGTCCCCGCCTTCCCCATCGATCCCCAGCTCCCCGAGCCGCGGATGTACGCAGAGTCCGCGTACTCCGAGGCCCCGGCGGCGTACGCCGAGCCCGCCGGGTACCCCGACTTCGCCCAGCCCTCGTTCACCGACACCTCCTACAGCGCGGGCGCGCACGAGGCGGGCGGCCGTGATTCCGGTGCGCTGGACCTCGGCGGACTCGTCGTCCCGCCGCCCGCGGTGTCCGCCGCCGCGGTGACCCCCGCGGCCCCGGTCCGCCGCCCGCTGCACATGGGTCCGCCCGTGCCCGACGCGACCGGCGGAGTCGTACGCTCCCTCGCCGACCGGGGCCCCGCCGCAGCGCCCGCTCCGGCCGCCCCGGCCGTGGCCGCGCTGAGCACGCCGACGGCCCCGGTCCGCCTGGCGGGGCCGCCGACCACGGGTCCGGAGTACCTCGACATCCCGCGTGCGGAGGCCGCGCAGGTCTCCGCCCCGCAGCTGGGGGAGATCCCGCCGCAGGCCGGGACCCCGTGGACGCCGGAGCAGGTCGCCTCGCCGGAGCCGGTGGTGGAGGCCGCCCAGGCCCCCGAGCCCGTTCAGGCCGCCATGGAGCCGGAGCCGGAGCCGCTGCCGGTGCCCGTGGAAACAGCGGTTGAGCTTCCGCATCCCGTGGCCGGGCCCGTACCGGCCGAGGCGCCGCCCGCGACGGCCGAGGCCCCCGAGCCGGCCGAGCCCGTGGCGGCCGAGGCGGTCCAGGTGGAGCCCGAGGCCGTCGCCCACACGCAGCCGGCCGAGCCCGTCGCCGCCGAGCCGGTCCAGGCGGCGCCGGCCGAGGCCGCTCCCGCCCCGGCCGAGCCGGCGGCGGTCGAGCAGCAGGCCGTGGCGGTCGCGCCCGCCGAGCCCGTCGCCCCGGCCGAGCCCGTCGCGGCCGAGCCGGTCCGGATGGAGCCCGAGACGGTGGCCCACACGGAGCCCGTCGCCGCCGATCCGGCCGCCCCGGTCGCCGTCGAGGCCGTCGCCGCTGAGCCGGTCGCCGAGGCCGTCGCCGCTGAGCCGATCACCGTCGAGCCGGTCCAGCAGGTCCCGGCCGAGGCGGCTCCCGCCCCCGCCGAACCGGTGGCCCTCGAGCCGCAGCCCCTGGCGGTCGCCCCCGCCGAGCCGGCCGAGCCCGTCGCCGCCGAGTCGGACCAGCCGGAGCCCGTCGAGGCGCAGCCCGCGTCCGAGCCCGAGACGGAGACCGGGGTCGGGGCCGAGGCGCTCACCCCGGCCGAGCCCCACGCGGGCGACCCGGCCCCCGGCTACGACGACGCCGAACGCGAGGCCGTGCTGCGCGTCATGCGCGAGCGCCGCGACATCCGCAAGGGCTTCCGTACCGACCCGATCCCGCACGAGGTGCTCCTCCGCGTCCTGGAGGCGGCCCACACCGCGCCCAGCGTCGGCCACTCCCAGCCCTGGGACTTCGTCGTCATCCGCTCCGCCGAGACCCGCCGGACGATGCACGAGCTCGCCCAGCGCCAGCGCGAGGCCTACGCGAAGTCCCTGCCGAAGGGCCGGGCGAAGCAGTTCAAGGAACTGAAGATCGAGGCCATCCTCGACACCCCGGTGAACATCGTCGTCACCGCCGACCCCACCCGCGGCGGCCGCCACACCCTCGGCCGGCACACCCAGCCGCAGATGGCCCCGTACTCCTCGGCCCTCGCCGTCGAGAACCTCTGGCTCGCCGCGCGCGCCGAAGGCCTCGGCGTCGGCTGGGTCAGCTTCTTCGACGAGCGCGAGATGGTCCGCGAGCTCGGCCTGCCGGAGCACCTGGAGGTGGTGGCGTACCTGTGCGTCGGCTACGTGGACGAGTTCCCGGAGGAGCCCGAGCTGGCGCAGGCCGGCTGGTCGCAGCGCCGCCCGCTCTCCTGGGTGGTCCACGAGGAGACCTACGGCCGCCGCGCACTGCCCGGCGAGGAGCCGCACGACCTGCTCTCGGAGACGGTCGCCAGCATCCGCCCACTCGACGCGAAGGCGCTCGGCGGGGCGTGGGAGCGGCAGAAGCGGATGACCAAGCCCGCCGGGGCCCTGGGCATGCTGGAGATCATCTCCGCACAGCTGTCCGGCCTCTCGCGGGTCTGCCCGCCGCCGATCCCGGAGCCCGCGGCCGTGGCGATCTTCGCGGGTGACCACGGCGTCCACGCCCAGGGCGTCACCCCGTGGCCGCAGGAGGTCACCACGCAGATGGTGGCCAACTTCCTCGGCGGCGGCGCGGTCTGCAACGCCTTCGCCAACCAGGTGGGCGCCGAGGTCTGCGTGATCGACGTCGGCGTCGCGGGCGACCTGCCCGCCACCCCCGGCCTCCTGCCCCGCAAGGTCCGCCCGGGCACCGCCGACCTCTCCGTCGGCCCCGCGATGACCCGCGAGGAGGCCGTCGCCGCGATCGAGGTCGGCATCGAGACCGCCCGCGACCTGGTCGCGGCGGGCAACAAGGCCCTGCTGACCGGCGAGATGGGGATCGCGAACACCACCGTGTCCGCGGCGCTGATCTCGGTCTTCACCGGGGTCGACCCCTCCGAGGTGACCGGCCGCGGCACGGGCATCAACGACGAGACGCACGCCCGCAAGGTCGAGGTCGTCCGCCGCGCCCTGGAACTCCACCAGCCCGACCCGGCCGACCCGGTCGGCGTCCTCGCGGCGATCGGCGGCCTGGAGCACGCGGCGATCGTGGGCCTCCTCCTCGGCGGAGCGTCCCTGCGCACCCCCGTGATCCTGGACGGCGTCAGCGCGGGAGCCGCCGCCCTGGTGGCCCGCGCCATCGCCCCCGAGTCCCTGTCGGCCTGCATCGCGGGCCACCGCAGCGCGGAGCCGGGCCACGTGGCGGCCCTGAACAAGCTCGGCCTGCGCCCCCTGGTCGACCTGGACCTCCGCCTCGGCGAGGGCACAGGCGCCCTCCTGGCCCTACCGCTGGTCCAGAGCGCAGCCCGCGCGATGCACGAGGTCGCCACGTTCGACTCGGCAGGCGTCACCGAGAAGTAGCCCCGCCCGGTCCTTCTCGAGCCGGACTGGCCCCGTGGCCGCGTTTGCCGTGGGGTGGGGACACTCCGGGACCCGCAGGTCGAGCGAACCCACCGCCGGGCAACGGGCCGGTCCGGCTCGGGGTTCGCGAGCCGAGGAGACGTTCCGGAGGGGCACCGCCCCACCGCGAAGCCCGGCAGAATCAGCCTCGCCGGCGTTTGAGGCGCGGGGTCCGGGGCGGAGCCCCGTTCGGTGAGCCGCACCCGCCCACCCGGGCGACCCCGGTCCCGCCGGCGCTCGAGGCGAGGGGTCCGGGGCCCGGAGCCCGGGAAGCAGGGCGCAGCCCCCGTCCGCGCTACGGACCGGCCCGCGCCGTATGGTGGACCCGCACCAGGAATCCGCACGTCAGCACCCCGCCGCTCCAACGCCGCAGCGGCAAGACAGAACGACCGCCGCATCAGGAGCCGCACCGCAATGGCCGAATACCCCGCGTACCCCGTCGGTCTCCGACTCGCCGGCCGCCGCGTCGTCGTCATCGGCGGTGGCCAGGTCGCCCAGCGCCGCCTCCCCGCGCTCATCGCGGCCGGCGCCGACGTCCTGCTCGTCTCGCCCTCCGCCACCCCCTCCGTGGACGCCATGGCCGAGACCGGCGAGATCCGCTGGGAGCGCCGCCGTTACCAGGACGGCGACCTCGCCGACGCCTGGTACGCGCTCATCGCCACCCAGAACCGAGAGGCCAACGAGCAGGCCTCCGCCGAGGCCGAGCGCGAGCGCGTCTGGTGCGTGCGCGCCGACGACGCCTCCGCCGCCACCGCATGGACCCCGGCCACCGGCCGCATCGAGGGCGTCACCGTCGCCGTGCTGACGGGCAACGACCCGCGCCGCTCCGCCGCGGTCCGCGACGCCATCGTCGAGGGCCTGCGGGACGGCAGCCTCGCGGCCCCCGCCCACCGTCACAAGTCGACTCCCGGCGTCTCCCTCGTCGGCGGCGGCCCCGGCGACCCCGACCTCATCACCGTGCGCGGCCGCCGCCTCCTCGCCGAGGCCGACGTCGTGATCGCCGACCGGCTCGGCCCCCGTGACCTGCTCGACGAGCTTCCCCCGCACGTCGAGGTCATCGACGCCGCGAAGATCCCGTACGGCCGTTTCATGGCCCAGGAGGCCATCAACAACGCGCTGATCGAGCACGCCAAGGCCGGCAAGGCCGTGGTCCGGCTCAAGGGCGGGGACCCGTACGTCTTCGGCCGCGGCATGGAGGAGCTCCAGGCCCTCGCCGAGGCAGGCATCCCCTGCACCGTCGTCCCCGGCATCTCCAGCTCCATCTCGGTGCCCGGCGCCGTCGGCATCCCGGTCACCCACCGCGGCGTGGCGCACGAGTTCACCGTGGTCAGCGGCCACGTCGGTCCCGACGACCCGCGCTCGCTCGTGGACTGGGCCTCCCTCGCCAAGCTCACCGGCACCCTGGTGATCCTGATGGGCGTGGACAAGATCGGACTGATCGCCGAGGCGCTGGTCCGCCACGGCCGCTCCGCCGACACCCCGGTCGCGGTCGTCCAGGAGGGCACCACCGCCACCCAGCGCCGGGTGGACGCCACCCTCGCCACGGTCGGCGAGAGGGTCCGCGCCGAGGAGGTCCGCCCGCCGGCCGTCATCGTCATCGGCGAGGTCGTGCGCGTCGGCAGCCCGAGCGTCCCCACCACCAGCGCCTGACAGGCCGTTGGCACCACACCCAGGACAAGGCAGTATCACCCTGTGGCTGATCTCATCACCGTCGAGGACCCCGACGACCCGCGCCTGCGCGACTACACGGGCCTGACCGACGTCGAACTCCGGCGCAGGCGCGAGCCCGCGGAAGGCCTCTTCATCGCCGAGGGCGAGAAGGTCATCAGACGCGCCAAGGACGCCGGGTACGAGATGCGCTCGATGCTGCTCTCGGCCAAGTGGGTCGACGTCATGCGCGACGTCATCGACGAACTCCCGGCCCCGGTCTACGCCGTCACCCCCGAGCTCGCCGAACGCGTCACCGGCTACCACGTGCACCGGGGAGCCCTCGCCTCCATGCAGCGCAAGCCGCTGCCCACGGCCGAGGAGCTTCTCGCCACGACCCGCCGCGTGGCCGTCATGGAAGCGGTCAACGACCACACCAACATCGGGGCCATCTTCCGCAGCGCCGCCGCCCTCGGCATGGACGCGGTGCTGCTGTCGCCCGACTGCGCGGACCCGCTCTACCGCCGTTCGGTGAAGGTCTCCATGGGCGCGGTCTTCTCCGTCCCCTACGCCCGCCTGGAGGCCTGGCCCAAGAGCCTGGACTCGGTACGCGAGGCGGGCTTCAAGCTGCTCGCCCTCACCCCGCACGAGAAGGCCTCGCCCATCGACGTGGCCGCGCCGCAGTCCCTCGAACGGGTCGCCCTCATGCTCGGCGCCGAGGGCGACGGCCTGTCCACGCAGGCACTGGTCGCCGCCGACGAGTGGGTGCGCATCCCCATGGCGCACGGCGTGGACTCGCTCAACGTGGGCGCGGCGGCCGCGGTCGCCTTCTACGCGGTGGCCCAGGGCCGCGCCACCGCGTAGCCCGCAGTCCGCATCCGGCGGCCCCACAGCCCGTCGCCGGCGGCCCGGGGCCTCACAGCTTCTGGGCCGCCGCGATGCCCAGGGCCACGATCAGCGTCACCACGACGAACACGATCAGCCGCTGCCGCATCAGCCTGGGATCAGGCCGCGACGGCCGCCGCCCCGTCCCCGTGGTCCTCGGTGCCGGGCGGCCGCCCGTGCGCCCCCCGGTCGGCCGGGAGGAAGGCCCCCCGGGCCGGCGCGGATTGCGTGAGGACGAGGGCCGCGAGTGCGGTCCGCTCGGGGACCCGCCCTGGGGCCGGGGCACGGTGCTGCCGCCGGTACGGCGCTCCGTGCGCTGGTCCGGGTGGTCCTCGGCCGCGTCGGCCCGGCCGGGCCCCTCGGCGAGCCGCCCGGCCGGCCGCTCGGTCCGGGCCCGCTGCGCCGGCGGGCGTCCGTCCGAGAGCCCCTGTGCCTCGCGGGCCGCGATCTCCTTGAGCCGCATCGACAGCTGCAGCGTGCTGGGCCGCTCCTCGGGGTCCTTGGCCAGGCAGGCCTGTACCAGGGGCGCCAGCGCGTCCGGAACGCCCTGAAGGTGAGGCTCCTCGTGCACCACGCGGTACAGCATCACCTCGGAACTGCCGTGCCCGAAGGGCGAGTCGGCGGTCGCCGCGTAGGCCAGGGTGGCGCCGAGGGCGAAGACGTCCGTGGCCGGGGTGACTGCGGCGCCGCGCACCTGTTCGGGCGCGAGGAAGCCGGGGGAGCCGACGGCCGTACCCACGTGGGTGAGGGTGCTCGCCCCGGTGGCCCAGGCGATCCCGAAGTCGATGATCCGCGGGCCCTTGGGGGACAGGAGGATGTTGGAGGGCTTGAGGTCCCGGTGGACGACCCCCGCCTCGTGCACGGCGACCAGTCCCTCGGAGAGCGCGGCGCCGACGGCGGCGATCTGCGCGGCCGTCAGGGGGCCCTCCTCGGCCACCTTGTCGTGCAGGGAGGGCCCGGGCACGTACTGGGTGGCGAACCACGGCCGCTCGGCCTCCAGGTCCGCGGCCACCAGGCGTGCGGTGCAACCGCCGCGGATCCGCCGGGCGGCGGACACCTCGCGGGCGAACCGCGAGCGGAACTCCTGGTCCTCGGCCAGATCCGGCCGGATGACCTTGAGCGCGACGCGCTGCCCGCGCCGGTCCGATCCCAGGTAGACCACGCCCATGCCGCCGGCGCCGAGCCGCCGGTGCAGTCTGAACGAGCCGACGACACGCGGGTCCTCGCGCCGGAGCCGCATCATCGCCATGTCCACCCCGCTGACCGGTCGTCCTGTTGACGTGGCACAGCTTACGGACCATCCGGCATGCGTGCTCAGAGGCCGCGCCCTCGCCAAGGGATTCGATTGTCAGTGCGGCACAGCACACTTGAGGGAGTCTCAGCCATTTCCCGAGCTGCTGAGGCGAAGATGGTCCGGGCGTCCAAACCGCCCTTCCGGCAAGGGGATTGAAGATTCCGGACGGGTCCGCTCCCGCCGAGGTGGGTCCGTACGCCGCCCGCACTCGAGTCGATCTTCCCGGTGCCCGGTGGGCGGACACGCAGCAACAGGGAGTGACGGAAGTGAGCGAAGTCACTACCCTCCGGTCATCCCCTCCGGGAAGACCCCGACAGCGGGGGAGCGGCCTCCACCCAGGGGAGTACACGGGGGTGGCCCCGTCATCCTCCTGGAGGCCCGGCAATGGGTACGAAGGCATGAGGTCAGGGATCGTCCGCCCGCCTAGTGTTGAAGACAAGCGGCGGGTGGAGCACTCGTCCCCCGAGGTCACAAGCCCGCCGCTGCCAAACGACAGGGAGAGGGCCATGGCGGACATCGCACGGCAGGGACGCAAGGCATTCGCGTTCAACGGCCATGAGTCCGGCACCCGCCACCCGCTGGTGGCCGCGGCCATGGTGCTCCCCCTGGCCGCCCTGCTGCTCTTCCTCTTCGGAGGTTTCGATCAGCTGGCGGCGCAGGCGTCGTCCGTGGGCGTGATGCTGGGGCGCTGAGCGGCGCCCCGGGTCCGGGAGAGCGGCCCGGGCCGGGACATCGGCCTGTCGAACCCCGTGGGGACGGGGGAGCGGCGGACGGCAGGTGAAGGGTGCTGCCCGTCCGACTGGGGAGTCGGAC
>NZ_JBSGZI010000113.1:0-24365 GCF_053610945.1 Streptomyces sp. NPDC054849 | reverse complement strand
TTTTTTTTTTTTATATTACCTTGGGGGGGGGGTCCCCGCGGGGGCCCCGCCCCAGGCCGCAGACGCAGCCAGTTGAGCTGCAGAACGTTTTCGTTCCACGTCCTCAAAGAGCCTGACAGGCAACGTCCGGAGTGGAAAGGTGGCCGGAACGGAGCTGTGGGACAGGTCCCACCCCCGCGACAGCACTTGCTCGCCGCCTCGTTCTGCAGTGCGGCGGCCAGGCAGGCTAGGTGGGGACGTCAAAGTCGCCCTGGCCGAAGCCTGGCTCAGGGGCCCCTGACGGCACCTGCTCAGGGACCTGCGGAGCAAACTCCTGAGGGGCAAACTCCTGAGGGCCAGAATGCTGCTGGATGGGTTCGTTGATCACAACGAACTCCGGCTGGGGTGGCTTGCTCGTACGGACGAGTCCATCGATCACGTCGAGGTCGCCGTTGAGGGCACCGTTCTTGATGCTCTTGGGCAACTTGCCGTGGCCTCCACCTCCCTCGAGCGGAATGGCCGCGCCCGGAAGGAAGCCGCCGAAGCCCCCGATGCCGCCGATGCCGCCCACGTTGTCGTCGTTGAAGCTCGCTTGGTTCATTCCGTTCTGTCCGTTGGTGCTCTTGTCACCGGTGTTCCAGAACACGCTGGACCCGTCGTTCAAACCGACCCCGGCCTGAGCGGGTGCTGCAACGCCACCGATGAGGCTGGCTGCGAGAGCGGCGCCGGCCGCCAGCTGTGACTTCCTGAAGAGGATCATGCGTCGTAAACGATCACGGGCCGGGCAGGTTATCTCCCGGGCCGGCGCACCCCGTATCGACCTACCACCGAACCGTGGACCGCAGAATCACCGCCGCCCAGGAGCAGCTGCTCTTCATGAGCGTCGGACACATGAAGGAGGGCAACAGCCGACAGCCGCGTGAAGACTCAGCAAGCGGGCCCGCGGGAGGCGAGGACGTCGAGGCGGGGTAACGGCGTACGCGGGCGATGTCGGCCGGCTGCTGTTACCTGTCCTGCGCGGTCAGAAGGAGAACCAGGGCCTTGGAGCGGGTGGTCCCGAGCCCGGTGGCGACCGTCTCGGCGGACATGCCGGCGTCGCACAGCGCGCCGGCGGTCTCCCGGCCGACCCGGGCGGCGATCCGCTCCAGCACGCCGGCGGCGCGCAGCGCGGCCAACGGCGCGTCCCCGGCTGTGGCGGTCAGCTGCTCGGTGATCTCGACCAGGAGGGCGGCCAACGGCTCTGGCAGCGGTACCGCGTACGGGACCCCCGACCCGTTCACCTATGACGAGTTTGCGTGCAACTTCTCGGCCGCGGCCGGCAACCAGGTAGAGGCGATCGCACCCCCCGACTGCCAACACGACGCATACGGCTACGAAGCGTGGGCTGCTGCCCCCTACGACACGAGCGTCTACGGCGAGTGGACTGCCGGCCTTCTCCCCGCCCCGGTGGACGACGAACCGTCTCTGCACACACCGGCCGCCCCGCCCGCACCTCTCACTCACCAGGAAGACGAGAAAGCGCAGCAGCCGGACCGGGCCGCCCGGCCGAACCACACGGCTCCCCCGCGTCGCAGGGCGGGAGCGCTGCCGACTATCGCGCTTCTCGCCGTTCTCCACGGCGCCCGCCTCGCGTGAGCTGCAGCGCCCGGCCAGCAGCAAGCTCTCCGGCGCGGCACGGGTAGCCCCGAGGGCGGTACGCCACCGGCCAGCGGGGCAGTACATGCCCGGCACCGCGCGGTGCAGGAGAGTCCGCTGCCCGCGTGGGAGGAGAGAAGGGCCCCGACCGGCCGGGGGGGGGAGGGCCTGGTCGGGGCTGCGCCCCGGTCCGGCGGGGGTGCCGGGCGGGACGGTCAAGGTGTGGGGGCGGAAGGGCGGTCGCCTCGCGGCGGAGGGCTCTGAGGGGCTTCAGCCGAACGATCTTCCCCACAGGCATAGGTCGGGCCCGGGGACACAGTCCCTTCTCGCACCCTACATATAGATGAACGGTCAACCAATCCGGAATGTTCCCACCCCCGGAAGCCCTGCCCTCCGATCCGGGTCAGAAGGCGACGGGAGCGCGCCGCGACTCCCGGCGGCTCCTGCCCGCTGCCTTGTCCACGGCCCCCTCCGATGCACCCACTCCCGCACCTGCGCTGCCGCGCCCGCTCGTGGACCAGCCTCCCCACTACGCCGGGCCGCGTACGGCAGGCGCACCATGCGGTTCCCCGGGATGGCGGGCCGCACCGAAGACGCCACGAGAGCGAAGGATCGCGCCCGGCTCCCGGTCATCACGCCCGCAGTGATCGGCGTTCACACCTCCCGCGACATCTCGGCGGCTGCCTGCTGGTCGTCTTTTCCTCGGCATGCTGTGTTCCGCGAGGCCGGCGGACAGCGGCGACCGTCGGAGACCGGTGTGTCCCGCACCCGTGCCAGACGGCGAGCTGTTGAAATCGAGACATGACGAAGCGTGATGATTCGGCTCTTTTCGGTAACCGCTTTCTGACGGTGCCCGCTCCCTCGGAGACCTTCCCCGAGGAAGGCATGGCCGCCACCGATGCGATGAGGCTCGTGGATGTGGATCTCGCCATGGAGGGCGACCCGCAGCGCAACCTCGCCACGTTCGTCACCACGTGGATGGAGCCGGAGGCGCAACGGCTGATCGCCGAGAACCTCCACCGCAATTTCATCGACCACGCGGAATACCCGATCTCCGCCGAGATCGAGCAGCGCTGCGTACGCATGCTCGCCGACCTCTTCCACGCTCCCGGCAGGACGACCGGATGCCGGACCCAGGGCTCATCCGAAGCGATCATGCTCGGCGCGCTGTCGTTGAAGTGGAAGTGGCGCGAGCGCCGCCAGGCAGCCGGTCTGTCGGCCGACCGGCCCAACCTGGTCTTCGGGGGCGACGTCCACGTCGTGTGGGAGAAGTTCTGCCGCTACTTCGACGTCGAGCCGCGGATCGTGCCGCTCGCCGAGAACAAGTACACGATCGGCCCGGAAGACGTGGAGCCCCACCTCGACGAGAACACGATCGGCGTCGTCGCCGTCCTCGGCACCACCTTCACCGGCCACAAGGACGATGTCGTCGGGATCGACAAGCTTCTGCGGGACGTCCGCAAAAAGCGGGACCTCGACATTCCGATCCATGTCGACGGCGCCAGCGGCGCCTTCGTGTGGCCCTTCCTCTACCCGGACTCGAAATGGGACTTCCGGCTCGAGCAGGTCCGTTCGATCAACGTCTCGGGACACAAATACGGGCTGGTCTACCCCGGCATCGGATGGCTGGTCTTCCGCAAGGAAGCCGACCTCGCCAAGGACCTCGTGTTCTACGAGAACTACCTGGGCAAGACCGACGCGACGTTCACCCTGAACTTCTCCACCGGCGCGTCGATGGTCCTCGCGCAGTACTACAACTTCGTGCGGCTCGGCCGCCAGGGCTACACCTACATCATGAAAATCATGCAGGAGAACGCCCGTACCCTGGCGGACAACCTGCGCAACAGCGGCCGCTTCGAAGTGATCGGGGCCGACCTCGAACAGCTGCCGCTGGTCGCTTTCCGCCTCACCGGCAACCACGCCTACGACGAGTCCGACATCGCCTGGCAGCTCTCGGCTGAGCGAGGCTGGATGGTGCCCGCCTACACCCTCCCGCCCAACGCGGAGAACGTGAAAATCCTGCGGGCCCTGGTCAAAGAGACCCTGAGCCGCGAACAGATCGACCGCCTGACCCAGGACATCGCCGACGCCTGCCACACGCTGGACGAGAAGGGCGGGGCCCACGTGATCGAGCGGGCCCAGGTCAAGCGCGGCACCGGCTACTGAGGCACTGTCCGGCAGCTGAGGTCCACGCCGGGCCTCCGACGCCCGGTCGCCCGGGGTGAGGGCGGCGGGCCGGCCTGGTGTCGGGCTCCCGGGAGAGAGGAGGGCGCCGTTCAGTGCCTCTGCGGGGGCAGCGGCGGCGGTGACACGGCAGGAGTGGGCGGTGCCCGCTTCCGGTTCCCCCGGGGACGGGCCCATCGAGTAAACGGGGCGCCCGCCCCGACGGTTCGTCATGCCGGCGCGGACTCCTTCGGTGCGCCGGCGTCGGACCCGCCGGCCGGAGCCGGGCTGAGGCGGAGCGTCACGACATAGGCGACCACGACCGCGACGATCACCAGCGGCATCACGGTCAGGCCCTGCGCCCCCAGCAACAGGGTGGCCAGCAACACCGACGTCAAGGGCAGCCTGAGCATGGCGACCGACATGGCGCCGATGCCCATCGCGAACGCGGAGGTCAGCTGCAGCCCCGGAAGGTGCGAAAGAGCGATCCCTCCCGCCGCCCCCAGAAACATCGCCGGGAAGATCGGGCCCCCTCGAAAGGCGCTCAGCGAAGCGCAGTAGGCCAGCCCCTTGCAGGCGAGGAGCAGCAGCAGGGTGGCGACGGTGTAGCTGGCGCTGTTGTCGAGCAGTGGTCCCAGAGCGGACTGCCCCGAGTACAGCACCTCGGGCGCGGCCTTCCCGGAGGTGGCGGCGTAGGCAATGGCGAGCCCGGCGACCACCAGGCCCATCAGCACGGTGGCGGGGACCAGGTGCCGCTCGACCCGCGCCTGCAGCAGCAGGGACAGCTTCCGGATGCCTGTGCCCACGAAGGCCGCCGCGACGCCGATGACCAGCGCCCAGCCGAACTCGGCGAGCCCCTGGTCGAGACCGAGCGGACCGCCCCGGACTCCCCGTAGTCCGGGCCGGGCGGGTTGGGCAGGAGCGGTGCGGTGAGCGGAACCGGGTCGGGTGCCGGCGTGACGATCGGCAGCTGTGACGTTCTCGTCGCCGGTGGCGGCCCCGCCGGGTGCGCGGCGGCGCTGGCCCTCGTGCGAGCCGGGGTGGACGTCGTCATCGTCGCCCCCGTCGCAACGGCCGACTGGCAGGTCGGGGAGAGCTGTGCACCGGCCGCCCGGCCGTTGCTCGAGCGCCTGGGCCTGCTCGACCTGGTTGCCCTGGACGGACATGCGCCCTGCTACGGAATCCAGGCTGCCTGGGGCGGGGACGCGCCCACAGAGGTGAGCCAGGTGCTCGGCCCGTACGGCGCGGGCTGGCACCTGGACCGGGCCCGGTTCGACGCCGCGTTCCTCGAGGTGGCCGAGGCCGCCGGCGCATCGCGGCACGCCGGGCGTGTCCGCTGCATCTGGCGCCGGGAAGACCACTGGCAGCTGACGACCGATGCGGGCGGCCTGCTCCGGGCCCGCTACCTCGTGGACGCCACAGGCAGGCCGGCGCGGTTGGCCCGACGTCTCGGTGCGACGCCGAGCCGCTCCGACCGGCTGACCGCGGTCGCCGGGCTCCTGGCCGCGCCGGGCGGAGCGGCCGGGTCGGAGCACACCTCACTGGTCGAGTCCACTCCCTGGGGTTGGTGGTATACCGCCCCGCTACCGGGCGGTACGCAGGTGCTCATGGCCATGACGGACGCCGACCTCGTCGTCGGCACGCACCTGCTCGACCGGGACGCATGGTGGGCCCAGGCGCAGCGCACCGGCCACATCCGTCACCGCATCGCTCACCTGGACGCCCCTCCCCGGCAGCTACGGGTGCTGGCCGCGGGCTCCTCCCACACCCGTCCAGCCGCCGGCCCAGGCTGGACCGTGGCCGGCGACGCCGCCAGTGCGACCGACCCGCTGGCTGCCCGGGGGATCGTTATGGCCCTGGCCACCGGCCTGGACTCGGCGCGGGCGATCTTGGCCGACCACAGCGGTGACACCCATGCCCTGGCGGCCTACGCCCGGCGCATCGCGGCCCTCCACCAGGAATATCTGCGTGCACAGGCTGCGCAGTATCGACGCGAACGGCGCTGGGACGCCGCCCCGTTCTGGCGCCGTCGGCATCAGGCCTCCTTCCCTGCGCTCATCTCCGCCTGAATAGGGCGCGGCATCCTGTACGGGCGGAACGAGATGCATGTCGCCCGCGCGTACGGTCAGCAGGCGGCCGGCCGGCCCGTCCGGGCCGGGCTCCCCCCGAAGTTGACGCTGCCCAGCCAGCCGCTCTGGGTGAGGATGCGCATGCCCCGGTCGGGGGCTGTCCTGGAAGCTGACGAAGTTCAGGTCGACCCGGAACCGGGGTGCGTCGCGAAGGCTCGAAGAACTCGTATCCCTGTTCGGAACAGCCGCAGCGAACCACCCAGCGCTGGAACGTACTGTCGGGCAGCCTCTGTCGCGTCGCGCCGCCGCCGGAGTCTCACTGACCGAGGCCGGTGAGGCGCTGTTGCCATACGCGGAGCGGATCCTGGCCCCGTCCGCCCGGGCACTCACCGCCGCCGGGCCCTTGGTGAGGGGGCGCTGCGGCGTGGGACTGATCGAGGATCTCACCGCAGCGCCCCTCCCCGAGGCCCTGGCCGACTTCACGCGGCTGAACCCCGAAGCGACGCTGGAACTGGTCAGCGCCTCCGGGTCGGCGCTCCACCACCGCCCGCGACCACACCCCTGGGCCTGCGTCGGCCGACGGAACCACGAGCCGACCGCCCACCGCCAGGCCGCCAGGCCGCCAGGCCGCCAGCGACACCCGCAGCAGGACGGCGGCCTGAGAGGCGGCTCTCGCCTGCGCGCGGAAGGCCTGCGGCCGGTGCCAGGCGGCGGCGGCCTCCACCGCCTCCACGAGCGTGATCAGCAGCGTGAGGACGACCGCGGCGCCGCCGCCCTGGGCCGCACGCGGCGCAGCCCGGACCGTCTCCGAGTTCGGCCCCAGGGGCGGGGTAAGGGAGGGGCTGTCAGCCGAGCCTGGAGGAGGCGCCAGTCTCGGAATGCTCCAGCCGACCGGGGGCACCGCCTCCGGGACACGGGACTCCGCAACGGTCTGGGCCGTGCGTTCCGCGGCACTGCCGCTTCGGCCGATGCGCGTCAAGCCACGACTTCCAGGGGCGTGACCCGTCATGGCTCTCCGGGGCCCAATGGAGACACGGGCCCGCGAAGAGGTCCACTCCTCGGCCCCCGGGCCGTCTCTGACCGCAAGGAGCACCATCATGATCCGTACCACCCTGCCCCAGCGTCTCGCCCTCCTCGGCGCCTCCGGAGCCCTCGCTGTAGGTGGCGCGCTGCTGCCCTCGAGCGCCTTGGCCGCACCGGCACCGCAGGTCGCAGCCGTACAGATGGCGCCCGACCACCAGGCGCACCCGGTCGGCAACAAGACGACGACCAAGGTCGTGACGAAGACCGTCCAGCGCACCCTGTCCGACGGCAGGGTCAAGGTCACCACGACCAAGACGGTCACCAAGACGACCAAGAACCACCACGGCAAGGTGGTCAAGAAGATCGTCACCAAGACCGTGACCGTGCGGACCCTCCCGGCGCCGGACGACGACTGACGCGGCCGGCCACATCCCGGGTAGCGGCCCACGCTCGGGTTCCTCAGGGGCAAGCCGTGAGGCGTTGCGGAGCCATCGTTGCCGGGCTGGAGCCCGGCAACGATGGCCACTGCCACACTCAACCGGCAGACGCCGCGGCCAGCCCCGTCCCGAACGGCGGCAGGTCCTGCGCGTACTGCCAGGACGGCGGCACCCGCGCCGACCACCTCGAAGTCGAATGCAACGACATCGACTACATCGACGTTTTGTTCTGACGGATTGGTCGGCCCGGCGGTACTGCCCCCATCGGGTGGGCACCGGGCCTGACCCGCGCACGCCATATCGGCACAGGCTGCAGCGACCCCAACCGGCCCCTGCCCGGTGTCTCACCTTCTTGTGTGGCACCGAGGGGACGGCCCTGGACGCAACCGCGAACCAGGATCCTGGCGGCCTCGTTATACCGCCGGTGGCCGATGCGGTGGACGACGTCCTGTTCGTCCACAAGGCCGCCAAGGGCTCCGGAGCGGTCTGGCTCACGCCGGAGGAACACACCAGGATCGTCCACGACGGAATCCAGAAGATGCTCACGTACGGAAGACGCGGTCGAGAACGGTCCGACGGACCCCATTGGACGCTGTCGGCCGCGAGACCATCCGCCGCATCGGGGACGGGCTGACCTTCGCCTCCACCTACGACGAACACGGCCGCCTTACGGACCACCTGGTGTCGAGTGCGCAGCGCAGCCTCCAGCACCGCTCCTACAGCTGTCGCGGCGACGGCGTGCTCGCCGCGAGGGACGACCAGCTCTCCGGCAGCCGCCGCTTCGAGCTGGATGCCCGGGCCGCGTGACCGGTGTGACCCCCGGGGCATGGACCGAGCGCTACGTCCATGACGCGAGCGGCAACCAGACCGAGGCCTCCTGGCCGGCCACCCATCCGGGCCAGGAGGCGACAGGGCGACGGGAGTACACCGGCACGATGCTCACCCGGGCGGGCAGCGTCCGGTACGAGCACGACGAGCTCGGCCGGGTCGTCCCGCGCCAGAAGGCCCGGCTTTCCAGGAAACCGGATACCTGGCGCTACGAGTGGGACCCCGGGGACCGGCTGACGCGGGTTGGGGTCGCGGCGGCAGGTGGATGCCGCCGACGTTGTCGGACACTGGCCCGCGGTGACCCAGACTGCGAGGAGGAGGGCAAGGGTGTCGACGCCGATGTGGCGTTTGCGTCCTGCAATCTTCTGATGAGCCCCAGCTCAGCCGAGAGTCGACTCCGAACTGGAAGGACTCATAGCCGCCGGGCCACGCTGACCCGCGCGTCCTCAGCCCTCATTGCCTGCGGCCAGCGGCCATCGATGACACCCGCCGCTTCCCGGCAGGCGACACAGGCGTTCTCCCGCTCCGGCGGCCACCCGTAGTCGGACGGCGACATGCCGGCTTCCTGGATTCCGCACAGCGTCCTGTCGAAGGTGCCGAAGGCGTGGGAGACGTCGGTGGGAAGGACGTCCGCGACGGCCCTCTCCCAGCGCATTTCTACGGGCAAGTAGGGCGGCCGCGAGACCTCGAACCACTCACCACCCACATAGGTGGCGGCGTGGCACCAGGAACAGGACCAGATCTCCTCTTCCCATACAGTCGGCCGCGCCGGCCAACACCACATCGCCCGTCCACACACATCGCACTCCACGGGCGGATCCTCACACGCTCCGCGGCGTTGCCCCAATCCGCTGACCTGCGCGACTTACCAAACACCCCCCGACGTGGCGTTGTCGGTGAGTTTCAAGGCCGGCCGGTCAAAGCCCTCGTGGTCAAAGCCCTCGTGGTCGCGTGAGTCGACTTACGCGGCTCCGGTGGAGCGGCCTGAGGCCGGGCTCGGAGTCGTGGCACGCGTCCGCACCGGCCGGCGGCACCGGCAGCCGCACAGCGGGGTGAACGCGCGTGAGCGCGGCCGACCGGGGAGGAAGCCGGGGCCGCGCTCACGTGTCACACGGGAAACGGCAAGGCTCCCCGGTGCGCTGCTGGGCTGGGTCAGGCGTTGACGCAGGTGTTGCCGAAGGCCGGGTTGAGCAGAGCGATGACGTTGACGGTGTTGCCGCAGACGTTGACGGGAACGTGGACCGGGACCTGCAGGAGGTTCCCGGACAGAACACCCGGCGAGCCGATGGCCGCGCCGTGGGCGCCGGCGTCGGCGGAGGCCATGCCCGCCGCGCCGAGGAGGATGGCTCCGGTAGCGGTGATGACGGCCGTGGTCTTCTTCACTGGGGTCTCCTTCAGGATGTGCGTTCTCAACGGTGCTCGAAAGCGGGCGTCGGCCGTGGGCCGGGCAGGCAGGCCCATGCCGGGCGCTTGTCCCCTCCAACGCCTCCATCCGGTAAATGGACACGGTGGTCGACCCGTTCGGGTGCCGCACACACCGGAACCGCAAGCCTTCCTCGCCCAGCGGCTGGCGGCCAGCCCGGATGCCCGAGGTCGAACCCCCGTGGAGACCACGCGTTCCGACCCGCAGGCCGGGCGCAGCGGTCGCCTGGGCCGCAGGGCGTGGCCCTGGGCAGGCGACAGGCCGCCGTGCGCACCGCCCGTGCGGTACGGGGCTTGGCACCGGCGCCGCACCGGTCAGGCCGCCTGCTTCCCGGAGCAGGACGGTGGCTCGAGGATCTTTCGGACGCAGCGCCGCAGCCCCGTCTCGCCCGACCCGCCGGCGAAGGCCGTCCAGGGCAGAGCCTCCATGGCATGGGCGCGGTCGTGCGGTGGCGAGGGCGTCGGCAGCGGCGCGCAGGTCGTCGGGGCGGCGTTGTCGGTGAGGCAGAGCAGCCGATCGCGGCGGCCAGTCGGTCCTCGGGCGCCTGTGCCTTGTCCCGCCACCGCTCTCGCATCCACGCGGTGGTCGGCGCGTGGGGAGGGGCGCGGGTGACTTCGGCCGGGCGAGGACCAGAGCGGCGCGGACGATCGGGTCCGGCTCGGCGGCGAGGCGGGTGTGGAAGGCCGCGCGGAGCGTGTGCGCGTGGATGGGACCTGTCCCGCGACTCGGCGGCGCCGGAACTTTTCCGGTTCCCGGCCCTCTCGCCGCCGACCTCCACCGGTGGCACCATGAGCCCAGACGGTGCCGACGCTCGGTACCGATTTTCTGGGGTCAACATGAACATTCGGCTCCCACTCGCCCGACTCACCCACGTCTTCGTGACAGCCGCGTTGGGTGCGCTGACCGCCTGCGGCGGCTCCGGCGGCGCCGGCGGGCAATCGCCCCCGCAGGAATCCCCGTCCGTCGTGCCGGGCACGTCCTCGGCGCTTTCCCCGGCTCCGACCGCACTCAGCACGCCCGATACCACTCCCGGTACGCCCGCAGCGACCACCCCCGGGCCCGACGGCGGCACGCCACCCCTCGGGTCGGCGCTCCTGCAGCCCGTGTGGCCGTTCCCCACGCTCGCCCAAGCCCAGGCGTGGCAACGGGAATTCCGCTCCGGGGGCCACCAGCCCTGGCATCTCGACCCGGAGCAGACCGCTCTCTCCTTCACCCAGGGCTACCTCGGCTTCAAGGATGTCGGCCGAGTCTCCTCGCGCACCGTCACTGGCCGCGATGCCCGGATCGGCGTGGGCCTGAGCCTGCCCCCGGGCGCCGAGGGCTACGGGAGCACGGTCGCGGTCATCCACCTCGTACGGTACGGCGCCGGCCCGGACGCCCCGTGGGAGGTCGTGGGCACCGACGACACGACGTTCTCGCTGACCACGCCCGCTTACGGATCGGTCGTGCGCTCCCCGGTGCGGACCGGCGGCCGGATCAGCGGAGTGGACGAGAGCATCCGCGTGGACGTGCGCCAGCCCTCGTCCACGGCCCCGATCGGCACCTCCTGCTGCATTCCGGCCGGCGGAAGCGCGCAACCCTGGAATGCGACCGTGTCGTTCACCGGCGCCCGGGACCCGGTGCTGACCATCGTCGCGTCCACCGGCGGGCACATCTCCGATGTCGAGCGCTTCACGGTCACGGCGGTGCGAACCGGCTGACGCGGGACGCGAAAAGGCACTGGGCCGGTTTCCCGGTTGGGGGCCGGGCCCGGGCCGCTCGCAGAGCGGATGGTCGCCGAGGGCCGGAGAGCGTGAAGGCAGGCGTGGTGCCGGCGAACGGAGTCGCCTGACTCGGACTCCTTGGAGGATCACCGTTGAGCGGTGGTGCCGGCTCCGTCGAGTGATTCCCGGATGATGTCCGCGTGCCCTGCATGCTGGGCGGTCTCCCTGATCAGGTGGAGCAGGACGCCTGTCGTAGGGATCCGTTCCGCCGGAAGGATTGCGACGCGGGGCCGTAACCGCAGGCGTATCCGGCATGTTGTCGGGAGCGTGTCCCCCCTTACGACAGGACCGTGCTCAGATGACGGCCGACGCCCCGGTGGAGAACTCCATGGTTCCTGATGCACCTGCCTCCGCCGTGCCCGAGGAGATCGGCACCGGCGTGGCGGTGGTGGGTGTGGGGGTCCGGTTGCCGGGCGGGATCCGGTCTCTCGACGGGCTGTGGGCGGCGTTGGTGGAGGGCCGGGACCTCGTCGGGGAGGTGCCGCAGGACCGCTTCGACGCGGCGCGTTTCGTGTCGGGTGACGGACGTCGGCGCGAGGGCCGCACGCTCACGGCGGCGGGCGGCTTCCTGGACGACATCGCCTCCTTCGACGCGGAGTTCTTCGGCATCTCGCCGAAGGAGGCGTCGCGGCTGGACCCGCAGCAGCGGCTGCTGCTGGAATGTGCCGTCGAGGCGTTCGGCGATGCGGGGATCGACCCTGCGGGGCTGGCGGGCAGCGACACGGCGGTGGTCGTGGGGGTGTCGTCGCACGGGTACGGCGATCTGCAGCAACGGCGGCCCCGCACGATGAACGCCTACTCCATGAGCGGTATGGCGTCCTGCAACACCGCGAACCGCGTGTCCTACGTCTTTGATCTGCGCGGTCCTTCGTGGGCGGTGGACACGGCGTGTTCGTCCACTCTCACCGCCGTGCACCAGGCGTGCGAGGCCGTGCGGTCCGGACGTGCCGGGCTGGCGCTCGCGGGCGGGGTGAACGTGCTGCTCAATCCGTGGGAGAGCGTCGGCTTCGCGCAGGCGTCGATGCTCTCACCGACCGGGCGCTGCCACCCCTTCTCCGAGCAGGCGGACGGCTACGTGCGTTCCGAGGGCGCAGGCGTGCTGGTGCTCAAGGCGCTGACGGCGGCGCTCGCCGACGGCGACCGGATCCACGGGGTCGTCATCGGCAGCGGGGTCAACGCGGACGGCCGTACGGCCGGCCTGGCCCTGCCGAACCCGCGCAGCCAGGCGGAGCTGCTGGAGCGGGTGTACGCCGAGGCGGGCATCGGTGCGGCCGACGTGGCGTACGTCGAGGCGCACGGCACGGGGACCCAGGCCGGTGATCCGGTGGAATGCGCGGCGCTGGGCGAGGTGCTCGGTCGCCGGCGCGGCTCGGCCGGGCCGCTGCCGATCGGCTCGGTGAAGTCGAACCTCGGGCACATGGAGGCGGCGGCCGGCGTCCCCGGCCTGCTCAAGACACTGCTCGTGCTGCGCGAACGGCGGATTCCCGCGACATTACGCTCGGCTCCGCCCTGTTCGCGGATCGACTTCGGCGGGCTCGGTCTGGAGCCGGTGGCCGACACGCGCCCGCTTCCCGGGGGGCGGCCGGTGGCAGGGGTGAACTCCTTCGGGTTCGGCGGAGCCAATGCCCACGTGGTGCTGGCCCCCGCCCCCGGCGCGTTCGACCGGCCTGCCCCGGGCGGGTACGACCGGCCGGCCATGGTCTCGGACGGCCGGCCGGCCACTTTGGTCCGCGCCGGCCGGTCGCCGCTCGTCGTGTCCGCCCGCACGCCCCGCGCGCTGGAGGCCGCAGCCGTGCGCTGGGCCGAGCATCTGGAGGGCGTGTCCCCGGACGCGTTCTACGACACTGCTTTCACCGCGTGCCGTCGCCAGGCCCGTTACGAGCATCGCGTTGCGTTGCTGGCCGAGGACCCCGCGCAGGCGGCGCGGGCGCTGCGGCGGGTGGCGCAGGGCGAGCCCGCACAGGCTGCGGCCCGTGCCGTCGGCGTCGCACGGGGCCGGATCGGGCTCGTGTTCAGTGGCAACGCCTCCCAATGGGCCGGCATGGGTGCCGAACTGCTCGGCGACGACGAGCACTTCACGGCTGAGGTCGGCGCGGTCGACGCGGCGTTGCGCCCCTTGCTCGGTTGGTCGGTCCAGGGGGAGATGGCCGTACCCCGGGATCCGGCTGTGTGGGAGCGCACGGAGGTCGCCCAGCCGATGCTGTTCGCCCTGCAGGCCGGGCTGGTGGCGGCCCTCGCGGCGCGTGGGTTCGCTCCGGCCGCCGTCTGCGGGCACAGCGTCGGCGAGGTCGCGGCCGCCTACTGCGCGGGAGCCCTGGACCGGGCGGCGGCCTGCCGCGTGATCGCCGAGCGCAGCCGGGCTCAGGGGTCGACGGCCGGTTCCGGGAGGATGGCGGCCGTCGGGCTCGGCTCGTCGGACGCCGAGAAGCTGATCGTCGAGACCGGGCACGTGGGTCGGCTTGTCGTCGCCGGGATCAACACGGCCCGTGACGTGACCGTGGCGGGAGACCCAGCGGCTCTCGCCGCCCTCGGTGAGGTGCTGGGCGACCGGCGCGTCTTCTTCCGTGATCTCGGGTTGGACTACGCCTTTCACAGCCCGGCCATGGACGAGCTGCGCCGGCCCCTCGCGGCCGGGCTGTCCGGCCTGTCCGCACGTCCCGCCCGTATCCCCCTGGCCTCGACGGTCACCGGGCGGCTCGCCGACGGCGAGGGCCTCGACGCCGACTACTGGTGGCGCAACGTCCGCGAGCCCGTCCGGTTCGCCGAAGCGGTGGACGTCCTCGTCGGCGAGGGCGGCTGCGACGTCCTGGTGGAGATCGGCCCGCACCCGGTGCTCGGCGCGTATCTGCGGCGCAACACGGCAGACGGTGCGCGGCCCGTCGCCGTCGTCCCCACGCTCACCCGGACCGCCTCGGGCCCCGGTGCGCTCGACAGCGCCGCGGCCCGGCTGCTGGCCTGCGGAGCCACGACGGACTGGAACATTCCGTTCCCGCGTCCTGGACGGGTGGTCGACGTACCCGCCTATCCGTGGCAGCGCGAACGGCACTGGAGCGGTAGCCCCGGATGGTGGCTGGAGGGCGCGGCCGAGGAGGACGGCGAGCACGTGACGCCGCCCCACGCCCTGCTCGGCGTACGACAGCCGGGTGCGCGGCCCGCCTGGCAGCAGGAACTCGTCTCCGGCACGCCGGGATGGCTCGCCGACCACCTCGTCGGCGACACGGTGGTGGTGCCCGCGGCCGGGTACGTGGACATGGCTCTGGCTCTCGGCCGGGCCGTTCACGACGCGCCGGTCGAGGTGCACGGTCTCACCATCGGCCGCGCGCTGAGCCTGCCGGGCGACGACGGCACCGACCGGTCGGTGTACGTCCACACCGCGCTGGAACGCGACGGCGCCTTCACCGTGGCCGGCCGCGGAGGAGCCGGGGAGGCGTGGACCGAGCACGTGCGCGGGAGGGTGCGCACACTCCAGCGTGAGCGGCCGCCCGCCGGTGATGCGCGAGCGCTGCGCGCCCGGCTGCAGCGGGAGATGAGCGCGGACGACCACTACGCGCTCTGTACCCGCGCCGGGCTGCCCTACGGCCCCGCGTTCCGTACACTGACCGGCTTGCGCACCGACGGTGGGGGCCGCGAGGTGCTCGCCGCGTACACCGCCACCGTCGACCTCGCCGAAGCCGACGGGCACATCGCGCACCCCACCCTCCTCGACGGCGCGCTGCAGGCGGGCCTGCCGCTGCTGACGTTGGCAGCCGACGAGGCACCGGCGGCCTTCCTCCCCGTCGGCATCGACACCGTGCGCTGCTGGCAGCCGCTGCCGCGCACCGGCCTGATCCACGTACGGCTGCGCAGTCGCACCGCACGCGAGGCCACCTGGGACACGACCGTCATGGGCGATGACGGCACCGTGGTTCTGGAGATGCGCGGCTGCCGGCTGCGCCGCTTCGACGCGACCGGCATCTGCGCGCCCCAGGTACTCGTCGAAGTCCTGCGGGCAGCCCCGCACCCCGGGAGCCCCGCGCCTGCGTCGCCCTGGCCCGCCCCGGCGGACGTCCTCGCCGCCTGCGAGGACGGACTGTCGCAGGCCGCCCGACGGTGGCAGCGCCACCCGTACGACCGCGCCTGGGCCCACCAGCAGCGCGTGAACGCGCATTTCACGGCGGCCGCCGTGCGCGAACTCCTCCCGGCTGCAGGCGGGTTCAGCATCGATGAGCTGATCGCCGGCGGGGTGGATTCGCGACACCGCAGGCTGCTGACCACTCTGGTCGGGTTCGCGGTGCAGCAGGGCGTCCTCACCGCTTTGGGGAACGGCCGGTGGCGCGTGGAGGAGGAACCGCGGCCGCATCAGCTGTTCCGGGAGGGACTGCTGGCCTTCCCGGCGGAATCCGCCTCCGCGCAGGTCTACGGCGTGTGCGGGATGCGACTCGCGGACGTGCTGCGTGGCCGCACCGACCCGCTCGCGCTGCTGTTCTCCGAGCCCGACGCCCTCGCCGCCCGGTCCTACGACAGCACACCCGTCATGCGTCACCACAACCGGACCGCGCGCCTCCTGCTGACGGCGGCGGTCGCCGCCTGGCCGGCGGAGCGGCCACTGCGCGTCCTGGAGGTCGGCGCCGGTACCGGCGGGCTGACGGCCGCGCTGCTCCCGCACCTGCCGGCCACCCGTACGGACTACACCTACACCGATGTGTCGGCGGCCTTCTTCCCGGCGGCACAGGACCGCTTCGCCGACCACGACTTCGTCCATTACCGCTGCCTCGACCTCGACGCCGACCCCCTGGCCCAGGGCTTCGCCCCCGCCTCGTACGACCTCGTGATCGCCGCCAACGTGCTGCACGCCACGCGGGATCTGAGGCGCACCCTGCACAGGGTCGGTGATCTCCTGGCGGACGGCGGACAGTTGCTCGCGGTGGAGAGCCACAATCCGGCCGCGCTCGCCCCCGTGTTCGGTCTGCTGGACTCCTACTGGAACGCCGAGGACACCGATCTGCGGCCCGACGGACCCCTGTTGGCGCGCGACGCGTGGCCCGGCCTGCTCCACGCATGTGGTTACACGGGCACGGTGCAGGCCGGCGACGCGGCACAGCCGGGGGCCGACGACTACTCCGTCCTGCTCACCGCCCGTGCCCCGCGCACCGCGCGAACAGCCGGATCGCCCGCGCCGTGTCCCGTACGGTCGCGAGTCGTGGCCGACCTGACCGGCGGGCCGTACGCCGGCGCGGCCGCCGCGGCGCTCGGCGCGAACGCATGGCGGGCGAGCGCGGATCCCGAGCGGTGGTCCGACCTCCTCGCGGACGACGACGAAGTGGTCCTACTGGCCGACGGGGGCGGCAAGGTCGCCGGAGTCGGCGGAGCGGACGCCACGGAGACCGCCGTACGTGACCTCGCCGTGCTGCGCGCCCTCGCGACCGCCGCCCACCGGCTCCCCGAGGAACGCGAGGTCACTCTCTGGCTCGTGGCGTGCGGAGAGGACGACATCCCGCCGACCGGCGCCGCGGCCCTGTGGGGCGCGGCCCGCAGCCTGGCCAACGAGCAGCCACGGCTGACCGTCCGGCGCCTCGCGCTCGCTCCTGGCGCGGAGCACCGGCTCGTCGAGGAACTGGACGCCGGGTCGGACGAGGACGAGGTGCTGCTCACCCGCGACGGGCGCTTCGTGACCAGGGTGCGTCCGTGCGCACCGGCCCTGGTTCCGGCGACCGGCCCCTTCACGCTCACCCTCGACGATCCCGGCCTGCGCTACCGGGTCGGCTGGCGGCCGGCCCGGATGCCGGAGGCACAAGACGACGAGATCGTCCTCGAAGTGGCGGCCACCGCGCTCAACTACCGCGACGTCATGGTCGCCACCGGCCTCGTCCCGGCGGTGACGGCGGACCGTCGCCTCGACGCGGAGCCGATCGGCCTGGACTGCGCCGGCACGGTCGTCGCCGTTGGCGCCGGAGTCGAGCACGTCAAGGTCGGCGACCGGGTGGCCTGCCTGACGCTCGGCGGCTACAGCTCACACGTAAGGGCCCGCGCCGACCGGGTGATCCCGCTGCCGGACGGGATGGGCTTCGCCGAAGCCGCCACGATTCCGACCGTCTTCCTCACCGTCCAGTACGCGCTGGGCCACCTGGCCCGCCTGCGGCGGGGCGAGACCGTGCTGGTGCACGGCGCGGCCGGCGGAGTGGGCCTCGCCGCCCTGCAGTACGCCCGCCGTGTCGGAGCCCGGGTCATCGCCACGGCCGGCAGCCCCGCCAAACGGGACCTGGTCCGGCTCCTCGGCGCTGAGCACGTCCTCGACTCGCGGACCCTGCGCTTCGCCGATGAGATCGAGGAGATCACCGGCGGCCGGGGGGTGGATGTGGTGCTCAACTCCTTGGCCGGTGAAGCCGTTGAACGCAGCCTTCGGGTGCTGGCACCGTTCGGCCGGTTCCTGGAACTGGGCAAGCGCGACCACCTCGCGGACAACTCCCTCGCGCTGGCGCCGTTCCTCCACAACCTCTCGTACCACGGGGTGGACGTGTCCGCCCTGGTCACCGATGCCGCGTGGCGCACCGAGGAGACATCGCTCACCGGTGACTCCTCGTATGCCGGCGCACGGCCGGTCGCCGACACCGCACCCGTCGCCGACACCGCACCCGTCGCCGACGCCACACCGGTCGCCGACGCCCAGTTGGCGGCGCTCGTCGATGCCGTGCGCGCGGGCACGTATCGTCCATTGCCGCACCGCGTCCACCCGGCCTCCCGAATCCGGGAGGCGTTCACCGCTCTGCAGCACTCCCGGCACGTCGGGAAGGTCGTGGTCACCTTCGACGCCGACGAACCCGTGCTTGTGCCCCACGCTCCGACTCGGCCGTCCCTTGATCCTCGGGCCGGCTATCTGATCACCGGGGGGCTCGGCGGATTCGGCGCCGCCACCGCGCGCCACCTCGCCACCCTCGGGGCGCGCCACCTGACACTGGTCGGCCGAAGGGGTTCCCGTGCCCCCGAGGCCCCGGCCCTGATCGCCGAGCTCACCTCCCTCGGTGTGCGGGTGAACGCCCACGCCGCCGACGCATCGGACCGGGAGGCCGTCCGCCGCATCCTCGAAGGCCTCGACGCCGAAGGGCTCCGCCTCGCCGGAGTCGTCCACGCCGCGATGGTCCTCGACGACGCTCCGCTGCGCGAGCTGGACGACGAGCGCGTCCGAGCGGTCCTCGCCCCCAAGATGACGGCCGGTCACATCCTGGACGAGCTCACCCGTGGGCGTCCGCTCGACTTCTTCGTCGTCCACAGCTCGGTCGCCGCCGCCGTCGGCAACCTCACGCAGTCGTCGTACAGTGCCGCCAACCTCGCAGTCGAAGCGCTTGTGCGCGAGCGGCGCAAGGCCGGGCTGCCCGGGCTCGCCGTGCAGTGGGGTGCGCTCTCGGATACGGGATACGTGCACCGCTGCGAGCGGGGCGAGGAGATGGCGGCGTTCGGCCTGAACGGACTGTCCGCCGACGACGCGCTGGCCGCGCTCGACCGGCTGCTGGTCAAGCCCGATGATCGTGCGACGGCCGTCATCGTGGGCCACTTCGACTGGGGACGGATGCACCGATTCCTGCACAACCTCTCCGCGCCCCGCACGGCCGCCGTGCTGCCCCCCGCCGGACACCGCGACGGCGCGGAGCAGCTGCGGGAGTCGCTGGGGCGATCCACGCCCTCCGAGGCGGCCGCCCTCGTCGAAGACGTCCTGGCCGAACTCCTCGCCCACGTCCTGCAGACCACACCCGACCGGGTCGACCGGACCAGACGCCTGGACCAGCAGGGCGTGGACTCCCTGCTCGCCGCCGAGCTGGCCACCCTGCTGGAACAGCGGCTGGCCTGCGAGCTGCCCGCCATGGAGCTCGCCTCGACTCCGGACCTCGCCGCGCTCGCCCGGCGTGTGCTCGTCCGCCTCCAGAACCCCCGACGCTGAGGACCGGCCCGTGCCCGCGCTCGTCCCCCTCGCCCGCCGCCCCGAAGCCGCCGTACGTCTGTACTGTCTGCCGCCCGGCGGCGCCGGCCCGGAGTTCTACGGGTCCTGGGCGGCGCTGCTGCCGGCCAGCGTCGAGCCGTACGCCGTCGCGCTGCCCGGCCGCGGCAGCCGCCGCGACGAGGCGTCAGCGACCGATCCGCGGTCGGTCACCGCCGCGCTCGCCACTCACCTCGACGACGCGTGCCGCGACCAGCGCCCCTTCGCCCTGTTCGGACACAGCCTCGGCGCCCTCCTCACGTACGAGAGCGCGCGCCGCCTGCGCCGCATGGGCCGACGGGGGCCCGTACTCGTGGCCCTCTCCGCGCTTCCCGCACCTCACCGGGGGGACCTGGAACGCCTCATGGCCTCCGTCCTCACCTCAGGTCTCGACGCCTTCTCCGACATGGCCGGGCCCCTCCCCGCCGAGCTGCTGGCGGATCCGGTGGCGGTGGCGCGCCTGTGCACTCCGTTCGTCGCCGACCTGGTCCTCGCCCTGCACCATCAACACCACGACGAACCACCCCTGGACACGGCCCTGGCCCTGTACGGAGGCGACGCGGACCCCCTGGTGTCACCCGGCCAGCTGGACCGTTGGAACGAGCTGTTCAGCACCCCGACGACTCCCTGCCTCTTCCCGGGGCGGCACACGTACCCGCAGGACGCCGCACCCGCCCTGGTTCAGCGGCTCACTCAGGACCTCCACTGCGCCCTCCGATGAACTGCGAGGCCTCGGCCCCGCGACGCGCCTCACTCGGGCAGCGCCCGCCGGCCGGCGCCGTACGCGTTCGCCGCCGAGGCCGGGCATCGTGACGGCCGGAAGCGCCGGGGAGCCTCGCCCGTCGCGGTGGCGGAAGACCGCGAGCACCCCCGGCGCAGCAGGCGGGCCGCCTCCGGTCGGTGCGGATTGCCGCTTGGAGGCCTTCGCCTGGCCCTGGCTCTGCGATGCCCTGGCAGCCGAGCTCTTGCCTCCTCCCCGCCGTCACGGAGCCTTGGCCACCAAACGGCAGAGCCGCCGGCTGGGCGACACGACTCTTACCAGGGGCTGCGGACCTTGATGCCCAGCGTCCGGATGCGGTCCTGGTCATGCGGCGTCAGCTTCAGCAACAGGTCTTCGCCGACGACGCCGTCGTGCCGCCATATGGTGCAGAGGCTGGTCAGTGCCGCTTCGGCGACTTCCGGCTCCTTGTCCCCCGCGGCGGCCACCAGGGCTTCGACGACCGGCCTGGTCGGGAGTTCGGCGACCGCCCGTGCCATCCGCGCCCGCTGTTCCGCAGGAACGGCCGGGTCGGCGAGCGAGCGCAGGACGTTCGCCGTGTCGCGGGCGTCCTCGCATGGCAGGACCCAGACCACGTAGGCGAGCTGCGCGCCCAACATGATCAGGTATTGCAGCGGCATGAGCAGCGCTGCCGGCAGCAGCAGTCCCAGCGGCAGGACGACCATCCAGCCGCCCCGGATCCGCAGGGCCCCGCCGGTCGGCGGTTCGAACCGCCGACCGGCCAGCAGTACCAGCACGAACATGGTCACGATCGTCAGGAAGGGAACCCCCACGAGCCCGACCCGCATCTCGAGCGCGAACTCCTCGGCGAAGGGATCGTCACCGAGGGCGGGCGTCACCGAGGCAGCGGCCGCCCAGGCAATCAGAGCGGTCAGGACGTAGCGCCGAACCGAGATCCACAACCATTTTCCTGTCGTCATGACAGCTTCCTCACTTCAGCAGCTCTTCGGGCAGGTGCCATTGACCCAGGTACGGTTGCCTGTACGGCTCATCGGGACCGCGTCCTTGGTGGTCGAGACGTTCAACCAGTCGTCGACCGCTCCAACGCACATCGCCGGCTGCACCGCGTGCACGCACATCCTGCCCGGGAACCGGTGAGGGACCACCCTTCGCCGAGTCGGCAGGGCTCCCTGACGGTGCTCACATCCGCCGGGGCGGCCGGGGATCGGGGGCGGCCTACTCGGCGGGCTGGAGGAAGGCGGTCTGGACCCGTAGCGGGTGGGTTTCGGGGTGAGTGGCCTCGTACCGGTCGAGGACCTTCTACCAGTGGCAGACCCAGACTATGACCGCAGTGCCCGCCGTGCCGCCGACGAGGGCGACCGCAAGGTTCCCTCGTCCGCTCAGAACCGGAAAATCGCCCGCGCGCCGCACGTCACGCCACCCGCCAGCACCGTCAGGGCACCCCAATAGACCGGGGCGACCACATCAGGACGTCCGGGCCGATGATGAGGATCATGACGGTCACGAAGAACCAGCCGAAACCCATGGGCAGGAGGGTGATCAGCCGCCAAGGAAGAGGATCCCGTTGACCACTCTTCGGTGATCGCTCCAACGGCCGCCGCATCGCCCGACCGAGGCAGATGCAGCTCCAGCCGCAGCCGCAGCCGCTGCGCCTTGGTCAGATCACCCCGCCCCATGCCGAGCACAACCCACCGGCCCGACAGTCCCAGCCGCGCAGCAGGGTGATCGACCGGACGGCCGGAACCTGAGATCGATGCGCGAAGTGCCGATGTCAGCGGGTCCTCGTACGGTTCGGTTGACCGTCCGGCCGGGCGGCGGGCAGGGGTGAGACATGAAGTGGGTCGGTGACGCGCGGCTGGGAGCAGGGCCTGAGGCCGCCTGGTACCTGGAGGCGGCTTTCACGCCCGGCGCTCAGCTGGGGGCGGTGTACGACAATCCGACAACTCCCATCGTTGTGCCAGGGGTCGAGGAGGTGACCACCATGCGCGTGCCCAGCGGCCGTCTTGTGCTCCGTGGGACGACGACGGCGTCTCGGGATACGAACAAGGGCTGCCGACGAGGCCCCCGCGGGAGCTGGCGGTGCGCATTCCCCCGGGCGTCTACCGGGTGGAGATCGCGTGGACGGCGGGCCCGTACGAGTTTCTCGGCGAGTACTGCGATGGCGTCGAGTGTGCCGCGACGCGCCTGTGCATCAGCGACGACCCTGTGATCGGGTGGGAGATGGGCCTGGGCGTTGACGACGACATCGACCGGCTTCAGCCAGGCAGCCCACCCCGGTTTTACGCCGACGCCAATGTCGGCTGCTTCGCCGACGCAGGAGCGTGGACGAGCTTGTGCGCGCCGTTTCGCACGTTCAAGGACGGCAGGCCGGTGCCCCGGGACACCGAGCAGCTGGCCGGCTGGTGCGAGCGAGTACGCGACGAGTCGCAGCAAGCCGATCTGGTCACGTTCACGGCCGATGGTGGCGGCGTCGTCTGGTTGGGCCGTACCGAGACCGGCGACGTGGCCACGATCATCGTCACCAGCGGCATGCCCGGCGCCAAAGCATGACGTGGCAACCACCGGCCAGGCGCTCGCCGGGCCTCCCCCGCTCTCCAGCCGCCACGGCCCCGCTGTCGGCGAGCAGGGTGAGGGTGCTGCGGCGGACGGGCGCGGGTGGGTCGGGCAAGGAGCGGTCGCGCCGGCCTTGTGGCCGGCGGGTCGGGAACAGGCACTCAACTTGTCGTTTGCCAATGACCTGTGTGACCCGCAGGCGGGGGCGCAGCACGCCCGAGCGGGTTGAACGCGATCCGCGTCAGCTTCGGCGCCGCACCCGACGAGCACGTGGAGCGCTTGGTCCGCGCGGTGCGGGGGCTCGCCGCGTAGGGGGCGAAGGGGCAGTACCGCACCGAGGAAGGCCACTGCGTTCGGGCCGTCTGACAGGATGCGGACCATGAGCTACTGGGACCCGCTGCCGTTCGTCCGGGCTGCGGAGAGCGGGCCGCTGCCCGCGCCGGACGGCGGCACGTGGCTGCCCGCCCCGGAGTACTGCGGCAACTGGTGGAACGCCCGCGCCGAACGCTGGGCGGAACGCGACTGGCGCAATGTACCGGGGCCGTTCTACGGGGCCGGGACCGACAACTGCTGGATGGGCCGGCTGATCGCACCCGCGCACGTGCTCTACGACGACGAGTGGGGCGCCGAGTTCGTCTACCGGCAGCCCGGTGACGCGGCGCAGGCGCTGGCGCTGCTGGGCGCGGTTGCGCAGGACCCGATGGTCGGGTACGCCTGCGACGGTGACGACCACTGGACCCCGGAGCTCGTCCGTGACTGGTGGCGGGAGCGGGGCCGGGTGCGGGAGTGGGCCGCGGCCCTGGACCGTACGTGGTCCGTCTCGGACCGGGCGAGCGAACGCGAGGCGGCCGGCGGGGGCCGGGAGTACGTCGCCTACATCGACGGATGTCTCGCGGAGGACTTGCGCCACTATCTCTTCTGGCTGTCCGAAGGCCGCCCGGCGAGCCCTGGCGAACCCTTGCCGACCCTCTCCCTGCGGGGGGCCTGAAGGTCGTTGCGGAAGGCTCGGTGCGGGACATTTTCCTTGTATGGGTGGGGCGTTGCGGCTGAGTTGTTGTGGGTGGAGACGTTCACGGGCTTGCGGATGGACCGGTTCGTCAAGCGGGTGAAGGTGATCCGGGAGCGGGCGGGAGCGGTTGGGGCGGTGGCCGGCCGTGGTGTCTGCCGCTGGCGGACCGGCTCCTGCTGGTAGCGGTGTACTACCGCACCCACCTTCACGATGCGGCAGCTCTCTCCGCTCTTCGCCATCTCCCCGGCCACGGTCTGCCGGGTCATCCAGCGTTTGCGGCCGCTGCTGGCTCGGCAGAACTCGGGCTCACCCTGGAGGGATGGCCGCCGCCCGCGACGTGGCACCGGCGGCGTAGGCCAGGCTCGCGTCAGGCGAGCTCGACAGTGACGACGCCGTACGCGACGAAAGCGGCGGCCGAGAGCACGATCAGCCCGAGCCGAACAGCCGAGAGCCACAGGCCGAGGGTGCGCGAGCGCCCGGCCCCGGCCCGCGAGCGGAGGACCGCCGTCCCTCCGAGTGACGAGACCAGCACGAGCGCGGCCAGGAAGAAGGCCAGGGCCCTGGGCGACGTGGGCTCGGTGGCGGGGCCGTGGTCCTCCGTGATCCCGGGCAGCAGCAGGCCCAGTGCGCACAGCACGAGGGCCGTCAGGACCGTGGCGAGGAAGTCGAACGAAAGGGCGATGGCCCAGCCGACTGGCAGCCGCCGTGACAGGTGCGGCATCTGGTTCACCGGCATGCGTTTCTCCGTGAGGTGAGGTGGGGCGCGCGGGGCGCGGGGCGCGGGGCGGTCGTCGAC
>NZ_JBSGZI010000112.1:0-26110 GCF_053610945.1 Streptomyces sp. NPDC054849 | reverse complement strand
GCCGGGTCCGGCCCCTGCGGCGTCCCCGCGGGCCGTCAGACGTTGCCCGTGCAGCGAGTCCAGCAGCACGAGGTCGTCTCCGGACAGACAGCGCCCCGCCGTCACGTTCGCCGCCAGTTGCTCCGGGTCGCCCGTGCCGAGGATGGCCAGGACGTGCGGGTCCCGGTGCCTGGAGGACGAGGTGGCGGATCGCGGAGGCCCTGCTACTCGGGTGTTGACATTCGGCTCGAGGCCCCCGGTCGCCTCGTGGACGCGACGCTCGTCCCCTGACGCCGCCGTCCGCGCCCGCGTCCCGGTTCCGCCCGTTCCCGCTCCACCACCACACCGGCCGCCGCGCCCCGCCGGCGGGATGCTCGCCAGCGGCACCCGCAGCGACGTCTGACGTCGGCTTGGGCGAGTGCGGTGAGTTGCCGGGTATCAGTCGCCTCCGCCGCCACCGCATGACGCATCGTTGCCACAGGAGAAGCTGACGCCGTCGTTCTTCCGCGAGCGGGAACGTTGTTGGGGCTGCGGGGGCCGGCCGCCGAATGCGCCGCCGCGCCAGGCCTGGAAGAGCCCCCAGGCGAGACCGATCCCCACGACTACCAGGTATTCCATTTCCACTACCTCCCGGTTCCTTCATTCTCGCCTGTGCCGGTGATCCGCGGCTCGGGCGGCACGGAAGATGGTGCAGGTCGTCGGGCTCCGCGACGATGTATGTGCCGTCTCACAGCGCTGCGCACCGGACGCGTTGGCAGAAACTTACGCGCCGGTTCACTCGGCCTCAGCCACCGCTTCCTGAAAAGGCCCACAGCACGAAGGCACCGCGTACAGCACGACGGTCGCCAGGCGCGCGTACACCAGGGCCACGAAGACGCCCACCCCGCCCAGGACCATGCCGCGGGCCTTTGCGCCTGTGCGCGATCGCGGCCACCAGGAGGCTGCCACCACTACCGCCGGAACGACGCACGGCAGGACAGGCCACGCCGACGCAAGAACGATCGGAGAGGAGCGGTAGCCCCACGCGCCACGGTCGCCCGAGAGGCGTGCGTCGACGGGGGCGTCACGAGGTGCCCGCCGGCGCCGAACCACGGCGCTGAAGCGAGAGCCTCAGGTCCACTGAAGCGTGCGCCACGGGCTGGCCGGGTCCGTGGTCAGGGCACGGTGGGTCGCGAGGACCGTCTCGTACCACTCGCCGAACTCCTCCTCGTCGAAGTGGAGGCAGCGGCCCAGGACGTAGGCGGCCGAGAAGTCCTCCCACGAGCGGTAGTTGAGCTGGACGAGACGGCCGGCCCGGACCACGGCCGCCTCCGCCTCCTGCAGGGAGCACAGGCGGGCGGCGAGTCCCCAGCGGGCCATGCCGGAGGCCCGGCCGTAGTCCCAGGCCTCGACACTCCGGACGAAGCCCCCCTCGGGCAGCAGGCCGTCGGCGCGGAACCGCGCCTCGTAGCGGGCGATTCGGCCGATCAGCCGCTGAACGCCGGTCACTTGACCCTCCAGCTCCGCGGCGGTGACGGTGCCGCCCGGGGTGACGCCGTCCGCGGTCAGGCGGGGCTCGGCGGCGGACTCGGCACGTCGGCGCACCACGTTCCCCGCGGCCTGGCGCCAGTGGTCGACGTCGACGGGGCCCGCGAAGTCCAGGGCCATGGAGCGGCGAAGTTGCAGGACGAACTCCCAGACCCCGCTGACCATTCCGGCGCGCAGCAGCTGTTCCTGCGTGTCCTGCCAGTCCTCCCGGGTGGTGACGCCCCACCAGCGTTCCAGCGTGCGCTTCTCGTTGCGGTAGCCGCAGCCGTGGTAGGCCATCGAGTTCCAGTAGCGCCCGTTGTGCACGTTGATGTGCGCGCCGGCCGCGAGACCGAAGGCGACGGGGCCGGTGTGGGGGCCGCCCACCTCCAGGGTGTGGACGACGTCCTGGGCGAGCCCCGGCCGCTCGACCCGGGCGGAGTGACGCTGCCACAGGGCGCGGCCCTCCGGCCCGGCCGGCAGGACGCCCTCGCAGGGGCTGCCGGGGTTGACGACGAGGTAGGGCGGGTCGTTCTGGTTCCAGACTTCCGCGAACCAGCCGAGGTCGTAGCAGTTGTAGACCGGGTCGGCGACGGGCGGCGGCAGCATGCCGCCGGTGTAGACGGCCAGGCAGGCGGTCTGGGTCTGCGGGTTCCAGTAGGGGTGGAAGCGGGTGTTGCCCGCGTTCGCGTCGACGTAGGCCCGCGACTGCATCATGTACAGGTCGGCCCGTGCGACGAGGTCGTAGTACGCGGGCCAGTCGCCGCGCGCCTTCGCCTCGTATAGCCCCTGCTCGACCGCGCTCGGCGCCTGCCAGCCCCGCGCCGATGCCGTCGGACCGGGCAGGACTCCTTCCTCGTGACCTGCTGTCAAACTCATGGGTAAACCCTAAGGGCTGGTCCAGTGCGGTCGGCGTGCCGGTCCCGCCGGGCGGGGGTCGACCAGGGCCGAGGTCGTCGAGGCGCCGGATCACCACCGCCGACGGATCGCACGTCCCATGGCCGACCGATCCCGCCGAGGCGCTGTGCGAGTCGGCACGTCCGCCGACACACCGTGGGGCGAGCCTTGGTCGAGCGTGCAACCCGGGCCTCCCCTCTCTGCCAGGCCGCGTGCAGAGTTTCGGGATACCGGCCACCTCGGCCATGAGCCGCTGGGGCTGAGGATGCCGGCCGGTGACCAGCACTCTGAGGCGAGGGCGCTCAGCGCCCCGGAGCAGGTCCAGGAGGTAGCGGGGGAGACCGCCGACGGCGGATGCGTTCTTGCGGTACGTGCGGTCGACCGCACGCTCGCGGCACCCCGGAGAACGGTTGGTCGGTGACCCCAACGGCTCGGGCGAGGACATCGAGCGGGACTGGATGGAGCGCACGGTCTGCTGGAGCTGGGTGACCAGGTGCTGCTCACCCGCGAGCAGGTGGGCCGCATCGTGAGCCGTCCACGCCACCGGTCGAGGCACGCCACTCCCGGGGCGGTGCTGGGCCACCGGAGCCGCGTCCCACACCGCGGGCGCTACGGTCCAGAGGAGTGCAGGCCTCAGCAGCACCGGCAACACGACACCATAGTCCGCCCGGCCAGCAGGGGCGCAGACGTAGTCGACGCCCAGGGACCGACCCCAGGTTCCCCATCGCCGCGCCGACTTGACCAGCCTGCCCAGTCGCCGGGCTCGCTGCCCGCCCATCCACCGAAGCCGGACGATAAAGGAAGCTCTGACAAGCGTCGCGGCAGACCTGCTCCGGACCTTTGAACGGGACGGCAGATGAGGCGTGCCGCTTTACCGCCGCGGCGCGAAGTGGCCTCGGAGCCAGGCGAGCAGGGCCGCGAACGCGGGGGACTTGGCGGCGTCCGACTGCGTGAGAACCGTCGAGCGGCCGCCGTCCTCCACCGTGATCACGTAGCTCATCGCGTCCCTGGCGCGCCCGTTCTGCTCCTCCTCGGGCATCGCTACGGCCGCCGCCACCAGCCGGGCCAGCTCGGCCGCAGCGCTTTCGGGCAGGTCGTCCGTGTCCAGCACGTTGGGCCGGCGGCGGAGGTGTGCAGCCGCCGCCAGCCCGCCGTACGACTCCAGGGTCACCTTCATTGCGCGCAGCCTCTCGACCGGCGGGGAATTCCGGTGGTCACCTGGCGCCCTTCAGCTTGGCCACTTCCTTGGCCAGCCCCGTCACCTTGTCGCTCAGTGCGCCGATCTGCCTGGTCAGGGCTGCCGGCCCGTCCTCCCGACCCGCGCCACCGTGCCCGTTGAAGGCATAGCTCCGTGCCCGGGCGAGGCCGCTCGGGACACTTCTCAGTGGGACCTCCACCTCCTGCCACCCCGCTATCACGGCCGACTGCTCGGGGCTGCCGACGCCGAACAATTGCCCGGCCTTCTGGAAGGTGGTGTCGGCGAAGTCCTGGAACTGGTCGTCGGCGGTGGACGCCTTGAGCGATTCGTACCAGATGGTCCCGACGGTCTCCCACGCGAATCCGCCGATGCCCACGGAAGCCAGGTAGAACGCCTTGTTCGGAATGCCGGAGTTGTAGTGCACGCCACCCCAGTCACCGAAGAAGGTGTCGGGCTTGTGGACGAACTTGCTCATACGGTCGGGCTGGGGGTCACCTGCGAACGCCGTCCCCGGGGCCTTCAGTGATCGCAGGGCGTCGCCCTCGATCGCCGGGGTCCACACGTCGGCCCCGATCAGCCAGTCCGCCTCTTCGGCCGTCTGCTTCAGGGACCACTGCCTGACCAGCGACCCGAAGACGTCCGACATCGACTCGTTCAGGGCCCCGGACTGATTGTGGTACTCGAATCCCGAGGTGAAATCGGTGACCCCGTGTGCCAACTCGTGGGCGATCACATCCAGGGATCCGGTCAGGTCGCCGACGCTGTCTCCGTCACCGTCGCCGAACACCATGCGCTGTCCGTCCCAGAAGGCGTTGTCGTACATGAAGCCGTAGTGGACGAACCCGTCCAGGCGCATCCCCCGGCCGTCGACCGAATTGCGCTGGAACACCTCCTTGAAGAAGTCACGTGTCAGGCCCAGTGCGTCGAACGCCCGGTTGACGGACTCGTCCAGGGACGCCGGTCCGTCTTCCGACCTGGCCAGGACGGCGTTGACAAAGGATTCAGTCTGCTCGCAGTCGAATATGGTGCGCCGGCCGTTGCCGGGGGCGGCCGCGGCGGCGAAACTCGCTCGAACCGATCGCTCACCCCGCAGGCGTGCCGTGGTCAGCAGAGTGGCCAAGGCGGCCTGCCGGACATCTCGGTCGTCGCTCTCCATGAGCTTTTCGAGAATGTACGGGGGGATGATGCAGTTGATCGGGCGGGTCCTGCTCATGGGATACCTCCTGCAGTGAGAGGACCGACGGTTGATCAACCTGGCCCAAGGACCGAGGTGCCGACAAACGGCATCGAATCCACCCACGCGCGGACGGCTTCCCGACCTTCGAACGGGCCGGGCGCGGCCTGCCGCGGCCCCCTGAACAGACCGGGGTGGCCGCGCGGCACAGCGGACAACAGCGGGTACCCGCTGGTGCGGCGGCAGTGGCAGAAGAGTCGGGCGCCGACCCGCCCCGATTCCCCCGGCAGGGCCACGCTGATACCACCAGTCTCCTGCCGTTTGTAGCGGCTGGCAAACGCAGTGCGAGCGCGCCGGAACGTTCTGATTCAAGCTGTCTGGGATGGAGGCGAGGGCTGGTCATGCGTGTTGCTGGGCGTAGGCCGCCAGCTCGGGTTGTTCGCGTAGGAGTTGTTCACGCAGTCGGCGTACTTCGCAGCATCGGCGGTGGCTTGCTGCTCGGCTTCAGCTTGGTCCTGCGCCGTGCGGGTCCGTTCGGCGTGTTGGGTGTAGGGGTCGTCGAGCATGCGCTGCCACCGGATCGCCTGCCATAGGCGTTCCGCTTCCCCGAGGAAGCGGGGACGGCCGCAGGGGCCGCCACCCGGCGGCCCCTGTGGGCGGTGAGAGCGGGTGCAGGAAGTGCGCGCGGCCCTTGCGGGTGATGGTGGCCAGGGCTACCCGCACGTGGCGATCATCGGTTTCCTGTTGTCGCTGAGGGTGAGGGCAGTTGCGGTATTGGTGGCTCGGTGAGCGGGCGTGCTGCTGGTTGTGTGAGCTCGGCTTTTGCAGCGTCAGTTGCGGCTGATCTGGGGGTCGTTGCCGGTGCTCCGCGCGCAGCGCAACGCCCCGGTGTCCGGTCGATACATCGAGGCGTTGCAGGCGCGTTCGCCGTCGTCGCCGGCTTGGGGCGCCGTCTGACTGAGCTCATGCGGTGGCGGGGGCACGGTGCAGCGTGAACCAGAACGTCGGGACCGGGTTCGTGCCGGGCGTCACGTCGGTCAGCTGCCACCCGGAGAACCTGGCGCTGAGTTCGTCGGCGGTGACGCCGGAGATCGGATCGTCGAACGCTTCGGGCCCGTATCCGAACATCAACAGTCGTGCGCCCGGGGCGGCGCGCTTGGTGAGGCCGGCGGCATAGTCGTCGCGGCGGTGCGGTGGAATTCCGCAGTAGCAGCTCAAGTCGAAGAACAGGTCGTATGGGCCATGCACGCCCACCTCGTCGAGTCGGGTGGCGTCCCCACAGAGCACAGTGACGTCCGCTCCGGCCGCGGCGGCCTTCTCCCTGGCCTGCCGGACCGCGCGGTCGACCAGGTCGACGGCCGCCACCCGCCAGCCGTGCCGGGCCAGGTAGACCGCGTTGGTTCCGGTGCCGCAGCCGAGTTCGAGGGCCTGGCCAGGCATGAGCGCGCCGGGCCCCTCTACCAAGGCCACGAGTTCGGGCGGCGTGATGCCGCTGTCCCACGGCGGCTTGCCGTCCCTGTAGAAGTCCTCCAGCTCACGGCGCACAGCCGCCTCTTGGTCGAGCTCCTCAGCCGTCCGAGTCCTACTCATCGATCCCTCTCCAAAAACGTAGAGTTCAACTCTAGTGACTCACTCTAGAGATAGACTCTCGACATGGACGCAGTCAAGGGTTCCGACGGACAGAACGCCAAGCGCCCCGACAAGCGGGCCGAGCGATCGCGACGCACCCGCGAAAACATCGTCGCGGCTGCACGAGACCTGTTCGTCTCGCAGGGGTACGGTGCGACAAGCCTTCAGGAGGTTGCCGACCGCGCAGGTGTGGCCGTCCAGACGGTGTACTTCGTGTTCCGCAACAAGCGCGCGCTGTTCAAGGACGTCGTGGACACATCCATTGCGGGCGACGCCGAACCGGTCGCCACGATGGACCGCGAGTGGTTCCACGCCGCATGCGCCGAGCCCACTGCAGCCGGGCAACTACGCGCCCACGTGCGAGGCGTACGCGAGATCCTCGGTCGTGTCGCTCCGATCATTCCGCTGATCGCGGCTGCGGCGGCCACGGACCCGGAGATCGCCGCGCAGTGGCCCACCGGCCCCGACCCGCGCTATACCGTCCATCACGCCGCAGCGAAGGCACTGACCTCCAAGCCCGACGCCCGCCCCGACGTCGATAGCGCCCGCGCCGCCGACCTGCTGTACGGGCTGCTCAGTCCGGAGCTGTACCTGATCTTCGTCCGCGACCGGGGCTGGTCCCCCGACGCCTGGGAGGAGTGGGCATACGTGGCCCTGACGAAGCACCTCTGCACAGACCACGAGTAGCCCGTCGGCGACAGGCGTCATCGGCGAGCACTCCGAGGAGCGCCACCAAGGCGCCCTCGCCTTGTCCTTGCGGCCCACTGCGCCGGACACACCTCACCGGCGTCGCACGGTCGTCGCTCCGAACACCGCGAGTACGACATCGCCGAACCTGCTGAACCGGGCCAGGTATTACGAACGGCAGCCCTGTCACACCACAGCGTTGACAGGTGCGCAGGCATGCTCAGGCCCCGCCGGACCTCAGGCCGGGGCCTGTACATGCTGTTTCTACGACCACGTGGTTCGCCGACGCCGTATCAGAGGTGATGTGACGCGCTGCGTTCAGACCAACCCGACCTGCCCGACATCGACGAGAAGATAGGCCGGTTCATCACGCTGGCCCGCGAGGTCCATCGCGCCTGCGAAATCGTCATCCTCGAAGGGCCGGCACCCCTCGGGAAGTCGCGGAACGCGTTACCAACGCGTCCGCCGATCTCTCACACGTCATGCGACGGATGGCCGAGAACGCACACGCGGGAAACACCACCCACCAGGCCGAAGACATTGCCCTTGCCGCTGAACGAGAGCGGACCCTCTAGGAAGCCGTCAGGGACTTCCGCCTCGCGGCCCGCAGCACCATCGGCATAAGCAATTGATGCAGGGACTCCGAGCCCGATTCGGTCCGCGCGGTCCTGTCGGGTTCGCGCCTCTCGCCGGTATCCGCATGCTCACCGCGGTGGCGGCCTGCGTCCGATCACCGAACTCTTAGTTGATCCGCGCCCGGGCCTGCACGCCAGCCTTTGCACGGTTACCGGGCTTCTCTGGCCGGCTCGGCCTCGCGAACGGCGTGCAGGGCGGCGCGGGCGTAGTCGGCCGGGTGGCCTCAGGCGGTGACCGGATTTGCCGGCGTCGTTCACCCAGTCCCGTCGACGGCCGACCGTGGTCCGCTGACAGGCTTCGTCACGTGGCGTTGGCGCAGACAGCCCAGGCTGTGATCGTGATGGTGAGCCCGGTGTCATTCTCCAGGGTGGCCCGCCATGAGGTGTCGTTGACTGGGAAAGTCTCCATGAGGACGAGACCATTGCCGACGGTGTTGCTGCTGATTCCTCCGCCTGTGACGACCTTTCCGGGCGGGCAGTTCACCGTGACCTGGCAAAGGTTGTCGTTCTCACAGGATGCAGAGTTGGAGACCCTTTCGTACCCGGAGACCCCGTTGACACCGGTGGCGCCCGTGGCACCGGTGGCGCCCGTGGCACCGGCGGCACCGGTGGCGCCCGTTGCACCGGTAGCGCCCGTGGCACCGGTGTCACCCGTCGGGCCGGTCGGGCCGGTGGCGCCGGTGGCACCCGTGGCACCGGTGGCTCCCTTGCACTTGTCTCCGCCTGCCGCCGTGGAGGCGATCGGGTGGTCGTGGGAGTGCGGGTTACCGTGGGGGTAGCGGTCGCACCTGTCGCCTGCTGTCGACCAGCTGACCTCCTGGTGTGTGGGCGCGGCCGCAGCAGCGGGGCTGGTGAGGCCGAGCATGACGAGGGCGAGTGATGCCATCGCGCCGCCCGTGTGGAGTTTGGTCCGCCTGGGGAGCGGGCCGAGCCCGGCCCTGTCGTTGCTCGGATCAGCCTTCATGATGTGTCCCTTTTCCTGACCAGTGCGAACTGTTTTGTCGGTGCCCGGCGAAGCCCCGAGGGATGTATGCGGGTCGCTCGGCAAGAGCATCATCGGTTCCCTGGTCAAGTAGGGCGTGAGACACGCACGATCGTCGACTGGTCGAGTCAACGTGTGCCGTCCGAATGGCGTAGGAATTATGCAGGGGGACCTTGGTAGGCAAGGGGCGCTGGGAGGCTGTCACCGACCGTGTAGGGTCCCGGCCTCCTCGACGCCTTCGTGTCGAGGGGGCCGGTCGCTCGGATCGGGCGGGCGGGCCGTCAGGGCCGGGCGGGACCTTCGAGTAGGTGCAGGCGGCGGTGTTCCAGGACCGTGGCGAGGGCGTAGGCGCCGCCGCCCGCGACGGCGAGGACCCAGGAGAGGCCGGGGGCGGCGAGCGAGAGCGCCGCCCTGGACGAAGCTTTCCCGGGGCGGGGACGCTGCTACCCGCAGGAACGCGGGGCCGACTGGCTTCCCGGCATCGCAGGTGCCGCCTTCCTTCGCACACTTCGTTGAGATGTCGGAGTGGGACGCCTTCGCGAAGTCGGGGCCAGCTTGCGCGACGAGGACGACCGGCTGCCGGTGCTGATAAGGAGCGCGTGTACGGTATGCCGTCCCGGTCGCGCGGGCCACCAGCAGTGCGCCTGAGCCCGGGCCAGTGGGTCCGCTGGCAGTTGAGCTACCGGTTCAGTGGCATCGGGCACGGGGACTGGTCGTACTGGCTCGACACGTTCAACGTCGCTTATGGGCCCGTTGAGCCGGACGTGTTCCTGTCGGAGCCGACCGTGTCGGACGATGAGTGCGGTCCGGTTCGATAGAGCATGGCCAGCGCTCAAGGCGCTGCTGGGCCCCGCCGGTGCGCCAGGCCGCTGTTTGGTGAACGCCGCAACGCCACGACCTGCCGGGCGGAGCAGTCTGCACCTGGCATCGCATGACCCCTTGGAATGAGCCGCCCCGAGCATGACGCAAGCACTACTCGCTTCCGGAATTCGGTTCTGGCACAGACCCGCGGGGCTCCGGCTGGCGCGGCACCGCGGCCGCCGCTGGTGCGGCAGGTGACCGGCCGGCTGACGCGGCGCCCCATGACCCTGACCGAGGAGGACCGGGCGGGCTTGAAGGAGGTCGTGGCCCGTTGCGGCATCCCGGGACAGCCTGCGGAAGCCGGGCCAGCCGGCCGCCGCGTTCGGCGTGACGGTGGCCAGCGGGATCACCGCAGAGACCAGAGCGAGCTGTTCCGGCTCGTCAATGCGGTGAAGGCAGCGGCTACCGGTACGACGGTCGCCGTCGTACCGGGCGGCTGGCGCAGGCCGTCTCGGACGACCGCGCCCGCGGCCTGCTCGCGGTTGGCGAAGTGCTTCTGACCGTGGGGCGGTCGCAACGGCATGGCGTGGCTGGTCCCGGCGAACCAGCCCAGGAGCGAGGTTTCGTGCAGCGAGTGCTCGGGCTGGGCGCTGCCCGCGATCTCGCCGCGCCGCCACCGGCTGTGATCGTCCTCGGCCGCCGGTGCCCGGATTTCAGGAGACCGTGCGGTGGTTCCGGTTCGGTGGGATGCCGTAGAGCGCCAGGACGGCGGCTGTCAGGTAGGCGGCCGCGCCGATGGCCATGCTGATGCGCAGCCCGGTGGTGAAGTGGGTGGTGGAGGCGAGCAGTGAGCCGCCGAGTGCGACACCTGCGGCGCTGCCGGTCTGGCGCGTGGTGTTGAACAGGCCGGAGGCGGTGCCGGAGTAGCCCTCAGGTGCGGCTGTCATGACGGTGGTGGTCTAGCCGGTGAGGGCGAAGGACGTGCCGAAGCCAGCGGCCAATCATGGGCGCGATGAGCAGCAGGTAGTCCGGGGCCGCTCCGGCGGCGGCCCAGCCGGCCAGGCCCGCCGCTGCCAGCAGCATGCCGGCGACCACCGGCGGGCGGTCTCCGGTCCGTCGTGCCAGTCTCCCGGACAGGACGGAGGCGAACATCGTCATCGCCACGGCGGGGAACAGGGCGAGTCCGGTGCGCAGGGCGCTCAGGCCGTGGTGCTGCTGGAAGTACAGGCTGGCGGTGAAGATCATGCCGTAGAAGGCGAGGTTGAACAGCAGGCCGATCACGGCACCGCCGCTCATCGCGCGAGAACGCAGCAGTTGCAGCGGCAGTACGGGTGCGCGGGCCAGGTGCTCGCGCAGGACGAACGCGGCGGCGGCCACCATGCACAGGCCGGCCCCGGCGAGGACCAGGGGGTCCGTCCAGCCGCGCCGTCCGGCCTCGTTCAGGATGCCGGTCAGCAGGGCGACGGTGGCGATGACCGCGCACTGGGCGGGCCAGTCCAGGGAGCGGGCGGCGTGCCGGGGTGAGCGGGCCACGTGGCGCAGAGTCAGCACCAGGTGCCGGGTCCGGCCGGGCGGGTGGGATGGCGTACGCGCAGAAGGTGGACGGTCACCGTGCGCTGCTGTTCACCTCGGCCAGCCCGGGCGGCACGGTGTGGGTGCAGACCCGTCGCGGGGCGCTGGTCCAGGACCGTTGGCCGGACTTGGTGGCGGCCGCCGAGGCGCAGTTGCGACACGGCCTGGTCCTTGACGGCGAACTGGTCGTCTGGGACGCCGAGGCAGGCCGGTTGTCGTTCGAGGCGTTGCAGCGCCGGGCCGCCGCCCGCGTCGGCCCCGGTCCTGGTCGCGCGGTGGCCGGCCAACCGCGAGAGCCGGAAGGGCCGGGGCAGGACGCGGACGGGCTGGGCTGTCTTCCCGCATGGCCCGGCCTGCTGGGCTTGTCACCCCCGGCGACGCTGTCCCCAAGCCGAGCCGCCTGGCCTGGGCCGGGCAGTGGACGATGCTGATCTTCGTTGTTCTGGTCGGCACCGTGGTCCCCCTGATCTGGCTGCCGTATCTCGGCTTCGCGTACCACCAGTCGACGAACCAGCTGGCCGAGAGTGCCGTCACGTTCTACTTCAGCGACCGAACCAGGCCGCTGACTCCTGGTGTCAGGGTTCCTTGACAGTCGTGCTCTGTCAGGGCAGCCTGACAGATATGGGAGCTGAGGAAACCCCGGCCTCGCTGGCCGGAATGGTCACCAACAAGGATCCCGCTGTCGGTTTGCAGGCCGTCGTGGCGTTGCGCCGTCTGCTGGAGGAGCTGGAGCGGTTGCACGTCGACAGCGCCCGCCGGCAGGGCTGGTCGTGGCAGACCATCGCCACGCACCTGAACGTCAGCAGACAGTCGGTGCACGAAAAGCACGCGGGCAGGCGCAAAGCCATGGGCATGGAGGAGTAGCTATGTTCGAGTTCTTCACCGATCGCGGTAAGCAGGCCGTTGCGGCCTCCCAGGACGAGGCGATCGCCCTGGGACACGACTTCATCGGCACTGAGCATCTCCTGCTCGGCCTGCTTGCCGCGGAGGGCGGGACGGCCGCCGACGTGCTGCGCGGGCAGAACGTCGACTTGGCGCGGGCCCGGCAGGAGACCGTGCGTGTCCTGGAGGCGGCCGGGATCGTCGCCGTGGGCGGGCAGCCCGCACGCGATGCCCTGTCGTCGATCGGCATCGATGTCGCGGAGATCCAACGCCAGGCCGATACCTCCTTCGGTCCCGGCGCCTTCCAGTTCCCCCGGCCGGCCTACACCCGCGAGGCACGCAAGGCACTGGAGAACACCGTGGGCGAGGCCCAGGCACTGGGCCGCGACAGGTTCGGCACCGAACACATCCTGCTCGGCCTGCTGACCGTGTCTGAAGGCCATGCCCTGAAGGTCCTGGCCGCCCTCCACGCCGACCCCGCCGCCCTGCGCGAGACGGTCCACGCTCAGGCCGCCACGGAGGGGCCGTGAACGCAGGCCGGATCACAGCGGTGAGCCGCAATGCCTCGTATTCGTTCAGCAAGCCCAACCACGCGTCCATCACCCTGCTCGCCGGCCTCGGCGTGGAGGGGGACGTCCACGCGGGCGAGACGATCCGCCACCAGTTCCGCATGACGTACGAACCGGACCTGCCCAACCTCCGTCAGGTCCACCTGATGCACGAAGAGCTCTTCGAGGAACTTGCACGGAAGGGTTTCGAGGTCTCCGCGGGCGGGTTGGGGGAGAACATCACCACCCGAGGGGTGGACCTTCTCGGCCTGCCCACCGGGTCCCTGCTGCGGCTCGGAGCAGACGCGGTGGTCGAGGTGACCGGACTGCGCAACCCGTGCTCGAAGATCAACGACTTCCGGACAGGTCTCCTGGGAGAGATGTTCGCCCTGGACCCGCTCTCCGACGAGTTCACCTTCAAATCCGGCGTCATGGCCGTGGTCCGCCAGAGCGGGGCCGTTCGTCCCGACGACCCGGTGGAGGTGGAACTCCCGACCCGCCCGCACCGCGCGCTGGAGCGCGTCTAGGTCTTGTCCGGCCGATCAGGAGTTGAGCCGGCAGATGCTCTGCATACGGGGTGGCTCGCCTGGGCCGGCCAGGATGGTTGCAGAGTAGTCCTGCTGGGGTCACACCCGCTGTGTTCGGTGGCCACTGTCCTGGCTTCTCATGTTGGGCATGGGGGGCGGATTCCTGGGGGACCTCTCTACCAGAGGCAACGGTGTCAGCCCACACAACTAGGGTTGCTGACCACCGACCTCAAGGGGCTTCACCATGGGCATTCATCCCGACGTCGCCGTACTGCTCGACCTCGTGCCAGCAGACTTCGCAGGCGGCGAGCAGATCGACTGGGCTGCGGCCGAAGTCGCGCTGGGCACCAGGCTACCGAGTGACTACAAGGCTTTGCTGGACACGTACGGCGTGGGTGATATCGGAGAGCTCGTCATTCTGCCCCCGCTCCCGAGTGACGTGCGCGGGTGGGAAGGGTGTCACATCGGAGGCATGACGGACGGCCTGCGCGGGCTCTGGGAGGACCGCGCAGGAATCCCAGACGTGACGCTGGGCGCCGAGGCCGTCCTGCCCTGGGGTTCCGGGATGAACGCCAACGAGATGGCTTGGCTCAACAACGACCCAGATCCGGATAAGTGGCCTGTCATAGCTTGGCGCCGGCACCACTTGTGGGGCGAGTCGCCGTGGGCCCTGTTCGACTGCAACATGGTCCAGTTCATCACCCGCATGATGCTGGGCCAGTTCGACGCCTGCCCACTCGGCGATGCGTCGCTCTGGAAACGGACAGACACCTTCGTCAGCTGGCGAGAGCAACATCGACGGCTCAGGGCCGGACTGGACCCTGCCACAGGCGAGCCCAATCCCTACGCCCACATGTACCCCATCACCGAGGACTGGCCCTGATCAGGACCGGAGCCAGATCGCGAGGGCTGCCGCTGTCGCAGTGCCGAGGAAGACGTAACCGCGCTTGTCGTAGCGAGTCGCGACCGCCCGGTACTGCTTCAGTAGGTTGATTGCCCGCTCGACGGTGTTGCGCTTCTTGTAGCGGGCCTCATCAAAGCCGAGCGGCCGCCCACCGCCTGTGCCCTTGCGCAGGCGGGCCGCCTGGCTGTCGGTCTTCTCCGGGATGGTGTGGCGGATTCCCCGCCGTCGCAGGTACTGGCGGATGGGGCCGTTGCTGTAGGCCCTGTCGGCCGCAAGGCTGTCGGGCTTCTTGCGCGGCCTGCCCAGGCCAGACCTGGGCACCCGGATCTTCTCCAGGACCGGTTTGAACTGGGTGCAGTCGGCCCGCTGACCTGGAGTAACGATCAGGGACAGTGGGCGGCAGCGGCCGTCCGCGCTCAGGTGGAGCTTGCTGGTGAACCCGCCGCGCGAGCGGCCCAGGCCCTCACCTCCAGCACCACCTCCACCAGGCGGGCGACGAGACTCTGCCACGGCGTCTCGTCCTGGTGTTCCATCCCTCCGGCCCCCCTTGATCCCGGGGCCGGAGGTGAGTCGGTGCGGGCCCCGGCTGCATGCTGATGCGCGCGGACGCTGGTGGAGTCGACCGAGATGTCCCAGTCGATCTCGCCTGCGGCGTCGGCCGCAGCCTGGACCCGCTGGAGCAGACGTTCCCAGGTACCGTCGGCCGACCACAGGCGGTGGCGTTCATAGACGGTCTTCCATGGCCCGAACCGTTCGGGCAGGTCACGCCACTGCACCCCTGTCCGCACCCGGTGCAGAATCCCGTCGATCACTTGCCGGTGATCCCGCCACCTGCCACAACGCCCGTTGCTGACTGGCAGGAACGGCCGCAGCCGTTCCCATTCGGCATCACTCAGATCGCCCCGCCCCATGCCCACAGGAACGACTCGGGCATGGAGTAGTCACCTGATCGGCCGGACAAGTCCTAGGTTCTGTCAGTGCCGGGTCCAGATGAGGATGCAGGCGAGGTGGAGTGCGGCCTGGTAGGTGATGGCGAGTGTGTCGGTTCGGGTGGCCAGGCCGCGCTACTGCTTGAGGGGGTTGATGCAGCGTTCGACGGTGTTGCGTTACTTGCAGGTTTCGCGGTCGAAGGCATTGCCCGCTCACGGGTCGGTGAGGTGCTGACGCCGGACGCCGATGACGTCGCCGTCCCGGAGGCCACCTTGGACGTGCCAGGTCCCGATCCGCGGCCCGAGCCGCCGAGGGCAGCGAGAAGACGAAATCGGCGGTACCGATGTGGCGCGAGCGGCTGGCCTGGTCCACCCTGCCGACGGACTACCAGCACATCCTGAGTGCCCTGGCCGACCGGGACCGGCTCGGTCAAGCGCCCCTGAACTGCAGGAGATGACCGCCGCCTTCGGCATGGACCCGGTGCCGGCGAAGGCGGAGGCGCTGCGGTTGAAGGCGTAGCGGCTGGTGGGCCCGCGGCTGGCTGGTCAAGATGGCTCGTTTTGAAAGTCGGGGCAGCCGTTAGTCGGTGGTTCGTGAGGGCGATGCGGTGCGTGGGCGATGGGCTCGAACGTCCACAGGGCGTCCATCGGGATCGCGAGCTGTCATCGTCCACTGCGTGGGCAGTGTCTCGATCTCTCCGACCGGCCACCCGGCAGCCAGGATTTGATCGCGAACCTCACACAGCTGCGCGTGTGTTCCCACGCGCAGCCCCCATCCCGCCTTGGCGAGCGGATCGAGACCAGTGGTGGGGGCGGTAGAGGTTTCGACGATCATCAGGTGGTCATGGCCGCCGACATCGATGACTGCGATCCGAGGATCAGAAGGGGTTGCAGCGCGCTCGAATGCGAGCGCTGCTCCGAGCAACTCCGTGTAGTACGCCACGAGCCGGTCGAGGTCGGTCGTGGACAGCGTCAGATGGTTGATTCCGAAGAGATCGGGCATGGTGGGTCAACTGTAGTCCAGCCTCTGGAGGGCACCTGGGGTGCGAGCGTTGGCGCGGACAGCGCAGGCTGTGATCGTGATGGTGGCCCCGGTGTCGTTCTCCACGGTGGCCCGCCATGAGCTGTCTCTGACTGGGGAAGTCTTCATGAGGACGAGACCGTTGGCGACGGTGTTGCTACTGATTTTTCCGCCTGTGACCGGGCGTGGGACGCGCGGGTGGTGACGCCGAGCGGGCCGACGATCTCGGGGTCCTCGCAGTCGGCGGTCGGGCGCACGGCGGCCTGGGCCGCGGGGCGGCTGCCGGTCTGGGATGTTCTCGAGGCCGACGGTGACCGCGATCAGTCGTGCGGCAGCCCGAGCGCGCCGGTCCGCTTTGCCCCGTTCAAACTCACACGGCTTGGCGCCACGGAAGTCTGCCTTTGCCAGGTTGGCGCGGGTGAGGTCCGCGCTGCGAAGGTCCGCACCCGTCAAGGTCGCGTGGCTGAGGTTCGTGTCGCTCATCTTGGCGTTGCGAAGATCAGCGTCGTCCAGGCTGGCGTATGCCAGGTCCACGCAGTCCGTCCGCTCGGTCTCACCGGTCTCACCGGTCTCACCGGTCTCACCGGTATCAGCGGAGATCGCCTCAACGGCCAGATCCCCGGCGATCAGCGCTTGTAAGGGGTTCAGCGCGAGCGCAACTGCGCCCGCTGAGCAGCCGTGTGGGGCGTACCCGGCCATGAGATGTACGGGTGGCCGGTGTGGTGGCTGGCAGGGCGTCAGCGAGAGCCGCGGTGTCGGCCGTGGCTGTCGGTGGTCAGGAGGACCAAGGCGAGCCCTACAGGCAGCAGAAGCAGCAGTGTCAGAGTCATGAAGCCTCTGATGCCCCTGCTCGGACGCCTGACACACACGTCGCTTCTCGGCTGTGCCCCGCTTTGCCCGGGGAAGCGGTCCGGCCGTGCTCCACACCACGACAGGCCAGTCGTCAGGGGATTGGCTCCTCGCTCCCCGACCTGGGATGGCGTGGACCCCGCCGGTCAAGCCTTCGACGGCGCGTCCGTGGCGCGTCCGTAGCGCAGACGGGTGCGCTCGCTCGGCCCGGCGGTCGAAGAGTTCGTCGCTTCCGGCGACGACGAGCGAGGCCATCGACATGACGGAGCTACGGGGAAGGCGGCGATGACCGGACAGCCGTACGCGGTCCGCTTTTCCGCACCGGCCGCGAAGGTCCTCGACACCCTGCCCGAGCACGCCGTAGGCAGCGTGTGGGACGTCCTGGACGCCGCCGCAGACCCGGGGGGGCTTCCGCCAGTGGAACGCCGACGACCGGTCAGAGGCCACTGGCGGCCGCGCGTGCAAGGTCAGGTCAGTTCCACGCGGCCGATCAGGCCGGCGGTGGTGAAGGCGTCCACGAGCTGCTCGCGGCCCTCGGTGAAGTGGGCCCAGCTGTCGAAGTGGACCGGCACGATCCGGCGGGCGCCCAGGATGCGGGCGGCCTCGGCCGTCTGAGCGCTGTCGAGGGTGAGCAGCGCGCGGTCCAGGACAGGGGTGCGGACCGCGCCGGCGAACAGGACAGCGGTGTCAACGGGGCCGAAGCGGTCGGCGATCTCGCGGACCAGGGGGAGCTGGGCGTTGTCGCCGCTGACGTAGATGGTGGGCAGGCCGTCACCGCTCAGGACGAAACCGACGACCTCACCGACGACCGGTTCGAGGTCCTCGCGTGCCCCGGGACCGTGCAGGGCCGGGACGCCGGTGACGGTGATCGTCCCGCCACCGGGACGGTCCAGGTCGATGGACTCCCAGTCCTTCAGGGGGCGTGCGGCGCCGCCCAGCCTGCCCGCGCCACTGGGTGTGGTCAGGGTCAGGGGGACATCGGCGAGCAGGGCGCGGCCCGAGGCGTCGAGGTTGTCGTCGTGCTCGTCGTGCGACAGCAGCACCACATCGATACGGCCCAGATCTGCGGGCGCGGCGGAGGCGGGCGCGGTCTTGGCCAGCCCCGACGCGTAGGTGCCGGGAGCGTCGAAGGTCGGGTCGGTCAGGAACCGCAGCCCGCCGTACTCGATGAGTGCGGTCGGCCCGCCGAAGACATGAACGGGGACCTGCTCGCTGGACGCGCCGGCTGTAGTCATGACGAACCACCTCACGGATAGATTGGCTTACATCCGTGACCATAAGCGTTGTCACGGATGAAGGCAAGCTGTAACGTGAGACGCGTGAGTGAGTCTGATACCGCCACCATCGGCACTGTCGACCCCGGGCTGCCGCCGGCGCCGGGCGCCGAGCTCTACCCCGCGCTCGACCTCGCCAACAGCGCCGTCGCGCAGCCGGGCGGCCAGTTCCTTGACCTGTTGCGTACGCCTTCGGGCGCCAATCACTGGCTGGTCGCCCACAACCTGGCCCCCGCGGACGCCGGTATGCAGGAGATCTGCGCGTCGCGCCTGCGCTCCCTGCGCGAACAGGTACGCGCCCTGCTCGCCGCCCAGGTCGGCGGCCGTCCGGCTCCCGCCACCGCGCTGGCCGCCGTCAACGACGCCCTCACCCGGGTCCCCACCGCCGCCCCGCTCGGCTGGGACCCGGTCCGCGGCATGCACCGCACCGCCCCGCACCCCATCGACCAGATCGTCGACCAAGCCCTCGGCATCCTCGCCGCCGACGCCGCCGACCTGCTCACCGGACCCGACGCCGAACGGCTGACGGCCTGCCCCTCCACCCCCTGCAACCGCTACCTGCTCCGCGCCGGACGCCGCCACTGGTGCTCGGTCCGCTGCGGCGACCGCGCCCGCGCAGCCCGCGCCTACGCCCGCCGCAGCCAGGCCACCGCCGACTGAGGGACAGCATCTGAACCGCCTGAAGCCGGCACTTCCTGGAAGCAAGGCTCGGGTACTGCTTGGTGGGCCGCCTCGTGGACGCGACCCTCCACTCACTGACAACGCCGCTGTCCGCGCCGCCCGCGCCCGCGTCCCGGCTGCAGGTCTCTCCGGCCGCGGCCTGCGTTCGGCTCCACCACCACCGGGGCCGCGGCCCCCGGTCAGCCGGCCCCGGCCGAAGCCCCCGCCCACCGGCAACAGACCGCCCCTGCCCGGGGCTCGGGCCGCGGCCGGTGAGCAGGCCGTACGATCCCTGGGGGCGAGGGAGTTCGGCACGGAGGGGGATGAACATGAGGGCTTTCTCCGTGGAGGGCCGGGAGTACGCCGCCCTCACAGTGCTCGGGAGCGACGACTTCGACGCTCTGGAAGTGGTGGAGATGACTGCTGCCGGGCGTGGCGCCCTCTTGTTGGAGTTCCGGATGGACGAGGAGATGGCCACGCTGGTCCACCTCGGCGCGGAGGTAGGCATTCCGCTGCTCAGGGCCTCCCTGGAGATCTTCCGCAAGGACTTCCTGGAACCGAGGCGCGCAGCGGGGCTGCCGCTGCCGCCCTGGTAGCCGAGTCCTGCCTGCGCCTGGCGTTCCGGTTGCAGGAGGGAGGTGCGGGCGGTGAGGATGACGGCCTGGCGCCGCTGATGCGGGGGCGGACTGGCCGGTCATGCTCCGGTAGCGCCAGCGCGAGGAACACTCTATTGCGCTCACTCCACGCCGAGTTCGGCCAGAGCGGTGCTGGACACGAGCAGTGTTTGTGGTCAGTGGTGGGCTGGCTGGTATGGGCTGATCAGTTTGGGGTGCGCGGCTTGCCCCGGAGCAGGTTGTCCTCCTACCTGTTCTTCGCTGTCTTCTCCATCGACAAGGCCACCGGAGAGGAGACCCTCCTCGCGCCTGCGGACCCGTCGAAGTTCGAGACTCTGTGGTCGAAAAATTTGAGAGGTTTCCCTGGGGTCAACGAGCCGAGGGCGCTGAAGGAGCCGGTCGCCCTGTATGGCAGCGCCGACCGGGGCTCGCTGCAGGTCGGCACACTGGAGGGTTTCAACGTGACTTCAACCAGGCGTCGTAACGGTCGGCCGGGGAGCGTACGAGGTGAACGCCGCGCGGTAGACGAGTCCGCTGCACGCCGCGAACAGCTTGCCGCCACCGCCGGCCCGGGCTGCCGGAGATCTTGAGCGTCGAACCTGGCCATAGTGGCCAGGTACGGCGCTCAGGCACACCGGTGCGACCGAGCGTTTAGGGCCTGTCCGGCCGATCATGCGGCTGATCCTGTACCGGTCTGATCCGCAAAGTCGGGAGGGACACAGGGAAGCACCGGGCGAGCCCGGAGGATTCTGGCGCGCTGACCCTGGTAGAACAACGACTGGTGGGTATCCAGGAGCGCGAACGCAAGATGTACCGGCCGCTGCGGCGGGCCGGCCTCGCGGTGATCCCGGACGCCGTGCCGGACGGCACGATGCCGTTCGTCTTCGGATATCGCCCCGAGGACATCGTCGGCCGCTTCTCCCACCGGTACGAAACCTCACGGCTCGTCGAGCGTCTCAACGAGGACTGGTACGACCTGGCGGTCTCCTCCGGCCTTCTCGACCACCGGCGCGAGTTCCTCATCCTGCTTCCCCACGGCACGCACACGCACCAAGCCGTCCTGCAGAAGCGGAGCCATCCCTATGGCCGCCGTGCCGCACCGGAGGTCTGGACCCGGGTCCGGCTCCTCGACCGCTGGGACATCATGGGCCGGGGTGCGGCATCGGCGTTCCTCGGCATACGTGCCGGCCACCCGGGCTTCGGCATGATGGCGCTCGACAGCAGCGTGTACATCAGCTGCTCGACCGGCGAGGTCGGTGTCGACGTGGTCGCAGTGCGCCACCCGGCCCGCTCTGAGAACGTCCTGCAGGAGCTGGAATGGTACGCAAATTGGGACTATCCCCGCGCCGACAAGGAGTTGCAGAAGCGGATCGCCGTCTGGCTCGCAGGCCGCGCACCGGGGACCGTCAGCCGTTCCGACCGATGACCACGCCCCCCCGGCAGCGAGGTCGGGAAGGATGGTCGCCGTCCAGCTGATCATGTGACTACGCCGTTGCCGAATCATTCACGTGGTCATGGGTCGGGGTGACCTGACGGATGCCGAATGGGAGCGGCTTCGGCCGTGTCTGCCTGTCAGTAACGGTCGTTGTGGCAGGTGGCGGGATCACCGGCAGGTGATTGACGGGATTCTGCACCAGGTGCGGACCGGGGTGCAGTGGCGTGACCTGCCCGAAGGGTTCGGGCCGTGGAAGACGGTCTATGAACGCCACCGCCTGTGGTCGGCCGACGGAACCTGGGAACGCCTGCTCCGGCAGGTCCAGGCCGAGGCCTATGCGACGGGTGAGATCGACTGGGACATTACCGTCGACTCCACCATCGTGCGCGCGCATCAGCCCGCCGCCGGCGCCCGCACCGACCCGCCGTCGGCTCCCTCCTCAAAGGGGGACGTGCCAGCAGAACACCAGGACGAGACGCCGCGGCAGAGCCTTGTCGCCGCCTGCCTGGCGGAGGTGGTGCAGGAGGCGAGGGCCTGGGCCGCTCGCGCGGCGGGCTCACCAGCAAGCTCCGCCTGAGCGCGGATGGCCGCTGCCGCCCGCTGTCTCTGGTCGTCTCGCCAGCTGCACCCAGTTCAAGCCGGTCCTGGAGAAGATCCGAGTGCCCAGACCGGGCTTGGGAAGACCACGCAAGAAGCCAGACAGCCTTGCGGCCGACAGGGCCTACAGCAACGGCCCCATCCGCGCGTACCTGCGGCGGCGGGGAATCCGCCACACCATCCCGGAGAAGACCGACAGCCAGCCGGCCCGCCTGAGCAAAGGCGCACGCGGTGGACGGCCGCCCGGTTTCGACGAGGACCGCTACAAGAAGCGCAACACCGTCGAGCGGGCGATCAACCTCATGAAACAGTCCTGAGCGGTCGCCACTCGCTACGACAAACGCGGCTACGTCTTCCTCGGCACCGCCACCGCCGCGGCCGTCACCATCTGGCTCCGAACATGAACTGCTACGCGACCCAGCAGTAGACGCCCTGGTTCTGGCGCCGGACGCTGCTGACGAGAGCAGCCAGATCGCCCATGATCGCGTCGGCGATTGGCGCGCGGGGTCCCCTGGCTGGCGTGTGCGGACCTAGGTCAAATGGCTTTGGCCGCATAGGTTCCCCTAAGACGCCGGGCACTCCGCGTCTTCTATCATGGGGGAAATGATGAAGCGTAAATTCGCTCTCACTGGTGCGGTAGCGGCGAGTCTGCTCATGCTGTCGAGCGGGAACGCGTGGGCGGGGACGAATATAATTGAGGTATACACCACGGATTGGTCTCCGGGCGGTGTGGGCTCATTTGTAGCCAATGGCGATCTGACCCAGGTCTGCGATGCGCAGGCAGATGGCTACGCGGCAGTGGCCTATCTGCGCCGTTGGGATGGTCCGCTCTGGAAGACGGTCGTCGCTAATGGTGGCTATGGCACTTGCAATTCAGGATCCATTGATATTCCGGAAGGGCAGAGCGTAACGCTCACTGTCTGCTTGAGGAAGGATAATGTGGATTCCTTCTGCCGAACGAAGACTGGCGGAGTCGCTTAACCTGAGCTCGTGAATCAATTCTCGCTCCCCTCGCAGGAGGGGGCGAGCGTTTCCTGTCTACGCCACCACCTCGCCCGGGAGTTGCGGCGGCATAGCCGCCTGATCGCTTCCGTTGGCGGCGGCTGAGTGCCGGCCGTCAGGCTGTTGCCTCATGTCGGGTGGGACGCACCTATGCCCCTCGGTGCCGAGCTCGTGGCCGATTCACTCACCGATATCGTTCTGGCCGGATGCGGGAGGAACGCCGTGACCGCCGCGGAGACAAACTTCCGGCCGTGGCCGGGGTCGGCACCGGCTGCCTTGAGACTGCCGTAGCCGTTACCGCCGCCGCTGGTGCTGTCCTGGCAGGCGGGGCAGGCGGGGCAGGCGGGGCCGGCATGGCCGCCGCCGACGCCGTGGCCGAGGGCGCTGCCATCGGCTCCCCGGGTTTCCTGTCGGGCCACGTCGTCCAGGTGCCCGTCCCCATCCCGGTCAACCTCCGTGGCAACGCCGTCAACATCGTCGGCGTCCTCAGCTTGTTCTTTATCTTCAGACATGACGCAGAGCTACCAGAGTCTCCAAGTAGCTGCCCTGTGTGACAGTTGTCGCGGCAGCTGCAACCCAGTCGACGCGGCACGGTCTTGCTCCGGAGAATCAGCGCATGAGCCTCAATGTGGATACCTTCGTATACGAAGCCAACGGCAAGTGGACCCTTCTGGAAGATCCCGACGACGACTACAGCAAGGCCATGGCCGGATTCGAGAGATCGCGCAGCAAGCTGTGGGGCTCTGAAGCGGTTCGGGCGCTGGGGGCTCGCTTCTTTCCCCGGCTCGACGGCGGCAACCTCCAGGTCGAGCCGGGGGAGATCGACGACTTCCTGGCCGAGTGCGAAGCGATACGCCCGCACTTCGATCACCTTGGTGAAGTAAGCGGCCACGGCACGGAGTACGTCACGCGATGCTTCAACAACATCGTTGCCGCTTCCGTGCGAGCCAAAGCCGAGGGCGGCGGTGTCATCGTCTGGTGAGCTTGATCTTTACCCTCGGGCGTCGCGGAGTCGGCATCTACAAGGATCTACCGGGTCTGCCGATGGCCTTGAGGGTCTCGGGGCGTTTGACGGTCTTGCCGACGTCGTAGCGGGGTGTGGGACGGCGGTTCTTACTTCCGGGCGGCCGTCCGGAACCGGCGCCACGAGGTTGGGGAACACGGGCGGGGCAGAGCAGGTGGGCTCGGATGTTCCCGAACTCCCGGCGGACCCGGGCCGGGGTGAGGCGTTCGGGCTTGGCCGGCCTCTCCCAGGGCGGCGGAGGTCGGCGGCGAGGGGTCGGGCGAGACGGAGCTGGGGCGACGACCAGGAGCGGGTGTGGCAGCATCGGGCCCCGCTCAAGGGCGTGGCGAGGTGGAACGACCGCTGTGCTCGCCTGTCGTTCTATGGGGAGGACCGGCTCGGTGGCATCGACAAGAAGTTCGTCGAGACGATGCGTACCTATCTTGCCGAGGCCGAGAAGGGCGGGATCACCAAGCCGGTGGGCAGGGTCGGCGCGGACGGAGATGTACGGCTGTGGCGCCAAGCGGTATGAGGGCAGCACCTACTGGTGGGACTACGACGGCACCCACATCACCGCTTCGGACAGCAGTACCGTGCCATCGGACCGTGCCAAGCCGCAGCGACGCCAGGGTGTGGCTAGACGCGGGGCAGCCAGCCAGCGGCGAAGTCCGAGCGCTCCCGTGCGCGCTGCGCCTTCTCCTCCAGGAGCCGGCGGAAGCCTGCCAGGGCGTAGCGCTCCCCGGTGGCCGCTCTGGGCCCGGGGATGCCGGCCACGGTGGCCATGCACTGTTGGGGCTGGGGCTGCCAGCCGGTGACCTGGACCCGTAGGTGCATGCGCTCTGCGCGCCGGTGCAGGTTCAGGAGGTGGAGCAGGCCGTCGACGTCTATGGCCACGACGGCGTGCAGGTCCACCAGGAGGTCTCGCTCGTCCATGGTCACGTGGTCCAGCGCGCGCTGGAGCACCTCTCCCGCAGTCTCGTCGAGCTGCCCGGTGGCGCTGATCAGGATCGAGCTGCCGCAGTGCTGGACGTCAACGTTGATCAATGTTCTGCTCCCGTCACCCGAAGGCTCCGGACCTACGGGGTCCCATCCTGGCGCGACGCGGCGGGGGGCTGGTCTGGGCGCGCTGAGGCGCGCGTAGAGGCCGGGACCGGGGTTGTACCGGGAGGAGGCTGGGCCGTTGCTTGGAGGATTGCTTTCAGCGGGGGCCGAGGGCGTGACCGGCGGTGGGACCCCCCCTAAATCGGACATGGTCTGTTCTTGCAGGTCAGACCCTGCGGGCAAGCCTCCCGGTGAGGAGGACACCTCTAATTCGGTTCGTGAAGAACAACCGGCTCAACCACGTCGGCCACCTGTGGGCGTTCGCCTCCCTCAGCGGTTCATCCGGCGCGGACGCCCACTACCGGCGCCGCCGGACAGGAGGGGACTGGCACATGCAGGCTCTGGGGCACCTGTTCAACCGGATGCTCGGCCGGCTCCACCACTGCCTTCAGGCGCGCAGCCTGTTCGACGAAGCGATCGCCTTCCCAACGGACGCGCTACGGGGTCACTGACGGGAGTTCCTTCTCGGGCACAGCCATGACGAGTCCCGAGCTGACGGGACGCTTGTTGTTGACAAGAATGAGCCGGTTCCTGGCCCAGGTATCGAGCTGGGCGCATGCCCAGGCGGGGTCATACGCTGCCGTGGGTAGCCGGGGTATGCGCTTTCGACCGGTGTCATCGAGCTGGTACGGAACCTCGAAGGCCGTGTTCCAGTTGTCCAGGTTCGCGCCAAACCGATCTTCCGCTTCTGCTGGACCGATGCCCAGGTACTGGGCTATCTCCGCCCAGGTGCTGCCTCGCTCGCGTTCGTAGATCACGGCCGAGGCCAGAGCGCGCTCCGCGAGTTCGATGAGCTGGAATGCCTGGCTCACCCGGCCTCCGGGACCGGTGTCAGGGTCGTTCTCGGTGGCGACCAGGCCAGCGGCGCCATCCGCAACGTCCACGGCGTGATCGCACAGGACGAGGCGGGCCAGCGCATGGCGGGTGAATCGGCCACGGTCGGCGTCATAAGGGGTCGTCTCAGTCACCCCCACAGCCTCGCAGTCCGTATCCGCGGCGAGCACCCGATTTCCGTCAGGGACCGGACACCGCTTGACGGCGTAACTGCATGAGGTGTCTTTCCACGCGATAGCCGAGGGGAGAGGTCTGCTTCGGGTCCGGGGGCCGCCGGCGCCGTGAGGGGTACATGTGCCGGTATGGCTCGTGAACGGATTCGGTGGCCCCTCGTCGTGGAACGGGCGCGGCAGATCGTGTACGGGTACGCGCTGCTGAAGGTCACGCTGCGACAGGTGATGTACCGCCTCGTCTCCGAGGGCCTCCTGCCGCACACGGCACCGATGTACCGCCGGCTGTCCGCGCAGCTGGCCCAGGTACGCAAGCCCCGCTGGAACGCCTGCTGAGCCTTGCTCGGACCCTTCGCCGCGCGACCGGCCCTGAGGCGGGAGAGGGCGCCTGGCCGGGCTGTACGCCGAGCTTGGTCAGCCGCTCCTGCTGCTCGGGCAGGAACCGCGCCCAGATGGCCGGCTCCTTCTGCTGCTGGAGCCACTTGCCGATGTCGGCGCCGTCCATTTGGCGGTTGTGCAGGACGAACGCAGAGCTGGGGACCCGTACGGGGCCGGGCAGCTGCGCCGCGCGCTGAGGTTCTGCCATTACCCCCAGGCGCCGGGGGGGGGGGGCCGCGGCCCGCGCCCGGGGGGGGTGGTGGGGGGGGGCGCCGGGCCCCCCCCCGGGGCGAACCGCGGGGCCGGGGGGGTTTAAACAAAT
>NZ_JBSGZI010000111.1:0-26304 GCF_053610945.1 Streptomyces sp. NPDC054849 | reverse complement strand
CCCGAGTACTGGACGTACTCGGGCGCCCCGACAACGCGGCCGGGTGCGGTGCCGGGCGTCGCGGGCCCGGCAAGATCCGAAAGAGTCCGAAAGAGACGGCCTAGTGCGCCGAGAGCCGGAAGGTCATCTTGCCGAAGCTGACCTGGTCCCCGTCGCGGACCACCGCGGAGCCGGTCACCCGACGCCCGTTGACCGTGGTCCCGTTGGTGGAGCCGAGGTCCTTCAGCACCCACATCCCGCCCTGCAGCCTCAGTTCCGCGTGGGCCCGGGAGACGGTCTCGTGGCTGAGCCGCAGCCCGTTGCCGGGGTCGCGGCCGATCCGCAGGGCCGCCGCGCTCGGGTGCGGGAGCAGCAGCTTGGGCAGTTTCTCGGCGGCCCAGGCGCGCCGGATGCCGACGGACACGGCCGAGGCCCGGCCGACCCAGCCGAACAGCCGACGGGTCCACGGGCTTTCGGCTGCCTCCCTGGCCTGGAGGTCGGCCGTGAGGACGGCGAGATCCTCGGAACGGCGTGCGACCAGGGCGAGTTCCATCCGGCGCAGGAAGGTGTCGTGGGACAGCTTGCCGAGGGCGGCACCCTCCCTGAGCTGGCCCAGCGCCCGGTCGCGCTCGGCGTCCGAGAGCCGTGGCGCGGGGAAGGCGGGGAACTCGAAACTCGACGTCACAGGGTGATTGTCGGCCCGTCGGGGCCGGAGTGTCCAGAACACCCCCGCCACGCCCGGAATGATGGGCAGGATACGCATGCTGGACACCGCCGGAGACGAGGGGACCGTCCGTGCAGTTCGAGGTGTGGGCACCGCTGACAGGTCATGTCGTCATGCGACTCGACGACGGGACGTACGACATGGCGCGCGATCCGGACCGGGACGGCTGGTGGACCGTGGAGGCCCCGGCCGGCGACGGCAGCCGCTACGGATTCCTGCTGGACGGCGACACCGTCCCGCGGCCGGACCCGCGCGGGCGGCGGCTGCCGGACGGGCCCGACGGCCTGTCGGCGGTGGTCGACTTCGAAGCGCTCGACCCGCTGCGGACGCCATCGCCGCACATCCCGCTCCAGGATGCGGTCCTGTACGAGCTCCACGTCGGCACCTTCACCCCCGAGGGCACCTTCGACGCGGCAGCGGCGCGCCTCGGGCACCTCACCGCCCTCGGCGTCACGCACGTGGAGCTGATGCCGGTCTGCTCCTTCCCCGGCCGGCACGGCTGGGGATACGACGGGGTCGCGCCCTGGGCGGTGCACGAGCCGTACGGCGGGCCGGCCGGTCTGGCCCGCTTCACGGCCGCCGCGCACGAGGCCGGGCTGGGCGTGGTGCTGGACGTGGTCCACAACCACCTCGGCCCCTCCGGCAACCACCTGCCCGCCTTCGGCCCGTACTTCACCGACACGCACCACACCCCGTGGGGGGCGGCGGTGAACCTGGACGCGTCCGGCTCCGACGAGGTGCGCGCCTACCTGCTCGGCAGCGCGCTGGCCTGGCTGCGCGACTACGGGATCGACGGGCTGCGGCTGGACGCCGTGCACGCCCTCGCCGACGGGCGGGCGCTGACCTTCCTGGAGGAACTGGCCGCGGCCGTCGACGAGCTGGCCGCGGACAGCGGGCGGCCGCTGTTCCTGATCGCCGAGTCCGACCGGTGCGACCCGCGCACGACCACCCCCCGGGCCGCCGGGGGCCTGGGCCTGCACGCCCAGTGGAACGACGACTTCCACCACGCCCTGCACTGCGCGCTGACCGGCGAATCCCGGGCGTACTACGCCGACTTCGCCGAGGCCCCGCTCGGCGCGCTCGCCAAGACCCTGACGCGGGCCTTCTTCCACGACGGGACCTGGTCCTCGTTCCGGGGCCGCACCCACGGCCGTCCGGTGGACCGCCGCCGGACCCCGGCCCACCGCTTCCTCGGCTACACCCAGACCCACGACCAGATCGGCAACCGGGCACTCGGCGACCGGCTCTCCGCCTCGCTCTCCCCCGGACTGCTGGCGTGCGCCGCGACCGTGGCGCTGACCGGGCCGTTCGTGCCGATGCTGTTCATGGGCGAGGAGTGGGGCGCGGGCACCCCCTGGCAATACTTCACCGACCACCCCGACCCGGAGCTCGCCGAGGCGGTGCGGAGCGGCCGGCGCCGGGAGTTCGCCGCGCACGGCTGGAAGGCCGAGGAGATCCCGGACCCGCAGGACCCGGCCACCCGGGACCGCTCCTGCCTGGACTGGGCGGAACCCGAACAGGGCGGTCACGCGCGTCTGCTGGACTGGTACCGCACCCTGGTCGCGCTCCGCCGCGCCCACCCCGACCTGCGCGACCCGGACCTGGCGGCGGTCCGGGTCGCGCACGACGAGGAGCGGCGCTGGCTCACGTTCCGGCGGGGCGACGTACGGGTGGCGGTGAACCTCTCCCCGGAACCGGTGACGATCGCGCTGGGCCGCAACGGCGTAGGGGTGCTGGCCGCCTGGGAACCGCTCGAACACCCCGGCCCGGACGGGCGGATCCACCTGCCGGGCGAATCGGCGGTGGTCCTCGGCCCGTGAGGACCACGGGTGAGGACCACGGGTGAGGACTGTCCGGGTGAGCGCTGTCCGGCTGAAGGCTATTCGACGACGGCCAATGCGCGCGGGGCGTTGTTGAGGCGGCGCCCGCCGTCCCCGGTGACGGTCACGATGTCCTCGATGCGCACGCCGAACCGGCCCGGCAGGTAGATGCCCGGCTCCACGGAGAAGCACATGCCGGGGACCATCGGCTGCTCCTCCCCCTCGACCATGTACGGGGGCTCGTGGGTGGTGACGCCGATGCCGTGGCCGGTGCGGTGGATGAAGCGGTCGCCGTAGCCGAACTCGGTGATCACCGCACGGGCCGCCCGGTCCACCTCCTGGCAGGAGACCCCGGGCCGGACCGCCGCCACTCCGGCCTGCTGGGCCTCACGGACGATGTCGTGGACCCGCTGCTCCTCGGCGGTCGGCTCGCCCACGTGCACGGTGCGGGAGATGTCGGAGCCGTAGCCGAAGCGCAGGCCCCCGAAGTCGAGCACCACCATGTCGCCGCGTCGGATGACCCGGTCACCGGCCTCGTGGTGCGGGTTGGCCCCGTTGGGACCGGAGCCGACGACGGTGAAGTCGACCTGGGAGTGACCGTGCGCGCGCAGCAGGGCGGCCAGCTCGGCGGCGACGTCCGTCTCCCGGCGGTCGGCGAAGGGGAGGTGGAGGATCTGTGCGTAGGCGGCGTCGGCGGCGGCCGCCGCCGCGTCGAGGCGCTCCAGCTCCCGCTCGTCCTTCACCGCGCGGAGCATGGGCAGGCAGTCGGTGAGCGGTGCGTAGGAGGTGCTCGGCAACTCCTGCTGGAGGCCCAGGAGGTGCAGGGCCCAGGTGTTGTCGCTCACCCCGAAGCGCCCGCGGAAATCCAGCAGCGGGGCGGTCAGGGCGTACGGGTTCTTCCCGTCGGGCCAGTCCCGCAGGGTCAGCGCGGCGGCGCCCGGGGCCTTGGCCGCGTCGGGCGCCTCCAGCGCGGGCACCACGAGCACCGGGTCCTGCCCGGCCGCCAGCACGAGCAGGGTCAGCCGCTCGGTCTCGGCGGTGGGGCGGTACCCGGTCAGGTGCGTGAGGTCGGGCCCGGGGGCGATGAGCAGCCCGGCGAGTCCCGCCGCGGCCGCGGTCTGCGCGGCGGCGGCCATCCGGGCGGCGTAGTCGTCGGCCGTGAAAGGTGCGGGTTCACGTGTCATACGGGTGATCCTCCCGTGAGCCGGGCGGCGAGCGCAGCGGCCGCGCCGGTCGGGGTGCCGGGCGAGAGCAGTTCCGTACGGTGCACCAGGCGCGGCTCGGACAGAGGTACGGCGACCCCCGCGCTCGCGGCCCCGGCGACGCGGCGCGGCAGCAGCACGAGGCCGTGCCCTGCGGCGGCGAGGGCGCAGAGGGCGAGGAGGTCGGTGCCTTCGTAGCGCAGGGAGGCACGGGCGGCGGTGAGCGGCAGCCCCACGCCGGGGGCGTCGAGCCAGCGCGCGTCGGCGAGGTCGTCCAGCCGGACGGCGGCCCGCCCGGCGAAGGGGTGCCCGGCGGGCAGCAGCACGGCCAGTTCCTCCTCCCCCACGCCCGTCACGGTGAGCGGTGCCACGTCGGGCAGCCGCAGCGGATCGCTGGGCGCGGCCGGACCGTCCACGAGGCCGAGATCACAGCCCCCGGTCGCGACGGCGGCGGGCACCTCGGCGGGGGGCAGCACCCGCAGGGTGACCCCGGTGGCGGGCAGGGCCGCGAGCAGCCGGGGCCCGACGGCGAGCGGGGACGCCGCGAGGGTGATCCGCCCGGGCGGGGCGGCGGCCAGCCGCAGCACGTCGGCCCGCGCGGCGTCGAGCCGCAGCAGCAGCGGGCCGGCGTGCTCCAGCAGCCGTGCTCCGGCCGGGGTCGGCGCGACGGGCCGGCGGGTGAGCAGCTCGGCCCGCAGATCGCCTTCCAGTGCGGCGATGTGCTGGGAGACGGCGGACTGGGTGTAGCCGAGCTCGCGGGCGGCGGCGGAGAAGGAGCAGAGCCGGGTCACGGCGACGAAGGTGCGGAGCAGGTGCGGATCCATGGTCATCAGGATCACTTATGGAAGGTGCACCAATCATCGTTGGCGCTGAAGCGGGGTCCGGCCACAGGATGATCCACATGACCACCGCACAGACCGCAGAGACCGCGGAGACGGCAGAGACGGCAGAGACGGCACGGGCCGCACATCGGGCCGCACATCGGACCTCACCCGGGTCATCCCCGACCGCACGGATCGCCCTCGTCGGCGACCGCTCCCCGCACGTGAAGTCCCACACCCGGATCCCGCTCCTCCTCGACGCCCTGGCCTCTCACGACGGGCTCGTCCTCGACGCCTACTGGATCCCCACGGGCGACGCCGAGGCCGGGGCCGCCGACGGGACGCTGGCCCGCTTCGACGCCGTCTGGGTGCTGCCCGGGAGCCCGTACGCCAGCGAGGCCGGGACCCTGGCCGCGATCCGGGTGGCCCGTGAGGAGGGCATCCCCTTCCTCGGGACCTGCGGCGGCTTCCAGCACGCCCTGCTGGAGTACGCCCGGACGGTGTGCGGCCTGGGCGACGCCGCGCACGCCGAGAACGACCCCGGGGCGGCTGACCCGCTGATCGCCCCGCTCGCCTGTTCGCTCGTCGGGCACGAGGGCCTCGTACGGGCCGAGCCCGGCTCGCTCGCCGAGGCCGCGCTCGGGGCGGAGCGGTCGATGGAGCGCTACCACTGCGGTTACGGCCCCGCGCCGCGGCACCTGCCGACGCTCACCGCGCACGGCCTGCGGCTGTCGGGGCACGACGAGGACGGCCAGGCGCGCATCGCCGAGCTTCCCGGGCACCCCTTCTTCCTGGCCACGCTGTTCCAGCCGGAGCTGCACGGGGACGGGACGAGGCCGCACCCGATCGTCCGAGCCCTCGCCGCCGCGGCCGTCGCCCACGCGGCGGCCACCGCCACCGACGGGGCCGCCACCTCCGCCGTAGCGGGATAACGCGTCGCAGGACCACCCCTCTGATCGGCTATGCTGTGCATGCACATCGAACGGGTGGTCCGCCGCCCTTCGTGGTGGGTGTAGCTCAGTTGGTAGAGCACCTGGTTGTGGTCCAGGTGGCCGCGGGTTCAAGTCCCGTCACTCACCCTGATCCCGTGGGGGTACGAGGTTCTCCTCGTACCCCCACGGGTTTTTCCGTTCACGTCCAGGACGAAGATCATTCCCGCCGCCTAGACGCGGAGGAAGGCCTCCACCTCGGTGGTGAAGGCCACGGGTGTCTCGTGCGGCGGGTAGTGGCCGGAGCCCCGGACCGTGACGATCCGGCAGTTCGGATACCAGGCCTGCCAGGTGGCGCGCATCACCTCCTCCGTGAGCGCGCGGTCGTACTCCCCCACCAGGACCAGCACCGGGACGGTGTTGCCCTTCACCGCGGAGGACAGGTCGAGCGGCTGCCAGCTCGCGAGGTAGGCGGCGAAGGCCTCGGGGCGGGAGACGGCCAGGGAGTGCTCGACCATGCGGTCCAGCCAGTGGCGGCTCACCCGGTTGCCGGTGACCAGGTCGAGGATCGCGCGGCGCTTCGCGGGGTTCTCGGCGGCGCCGTGGAAGAGGGCGTGGGTCGCGTCGTCCATCTCGTAGGGAGCGGCCGGGACCGGTGCGAGGCCGATCAGCTTCTCGACGCGCTCGGGGGCGCGGACGAGGACCTGCTGGACCGCCTTGCCGCCCATGGAGTGGCCGAGGAGGGAGAAGGTGTCCCAGCCGAGCTGGTCGGCGAGCTCCAGGACGTCGTCGGCGATCTCACCGAGGCTGTAGCGGCCGGACACGTCCCGGCGCTCGCCGTAGCCGCGGTAGTCGAGGAAGACGTACGAGAACCCCTCCGGATCCAGGTGGTCCAGCACGGACCCCCAGTTCGCGGAGGTCCCGAACCAGTCGTGCAGCACGATGACGCGAACGGGCCCGGTGCCGATCCTGCGGTGGGCGATGGCCATGCGTTCTCCCTCGATGACGGGGCGGAGAAGACCGACGCCGTACGTTCTGCCCACCCGGCCTACGATCACACCGTGAACCCGATATCCCGCACGGTCCGCATCGCCGTCACGCACGCCCCGGCCGATACGGACCACTCGGTCCACCCGGCCAAGTACGAGATCCTCGACCGGGACGAGATCGCGGAGGTGCTCGCGGCCTGGCCCCCTGCCCAGCCGCACGACGGTTTCGAGTGCATGTGCCACGGGGGCGGCGGGGTCTCTCTGTACGAAGCCGGCGGCGAGCGCATCGGGTCCATGGACCCGACCGGGCCGCTCCGGCCGCTGTTCGATTCCCGGGATCCCGCGGGGCTGCCCTCCCGGCACCGCGCCCGCTGGGTAGCAGCGGCGCCGGAGGATTTGCGCGAGTACGCCGCCGCCTGCGCCGGCGGCGAGGAGCCCCGGCCGCCGCGCGGAGTACCGCTGAGCATGGTCTTCAGCTGGCTGGGCGCCGTCCGGGAGCACCCTGGGGACGCCGCGCGGCTGCTCGCCGCCCTGGCCCCGCAGCGGCTGCTGACTCCGGCGTCCACGGATGAACTCGCCTGGGCCGTACGGGAGACGGACCCGACCGGGCTGGACGGCGCCGTGCGGTTCTTCGCAAGCGAGGCCTTCACCACCCGCCATCCGAAGCGGCGCCGGGTCCCGGACACCGCCCGCGATCTCCTCCTCCGCCACGCCCGCAGCCACCGCCCCAAGGACCTGCCGGTCCTGGAACGGCGGCTGCTGCACGCGCCGGAGGATCGGGTCAGGCGGTCTTGATCGCCGGGTCGGAGATGCCCGGAGCACCCGTTTCCACGTGGCCCGCGAAGCGGCGGAGGAAGGTGGCGTCGGTGTCGGAGAGGACCTTCACGTCGTACCAGCGGCCCGTGGCGGCCAGGTCCACCGTGTGGGCGACCGCGGCGCCGGCCGCGACCCTGATGGTCCGGGCCGCGCCGCCGTAGGCGTTGGTCACCGTGAGGTTGACGGCCGCCGTGCCGGAGTTGGAAAGGGTCAGAGCCAGGTTCCCGGTGCCGCCGACGTGGCGGGCCGTCACCTCGGGGCCGGCCTTCTTCGCCGGGCCCTTCCAGGTGCGCAGGAAGCCGTTGGGACCCCACACCGTCAGGTTGATCTGGTTGCCGGTGGAGCTGCTGGTGGACCAGGTGTCCGAGAGGGTCTTGCCCGCCTCGACCGTATAGGGCCAGGGACCGTCCGTACGGTTGCCGGAGGTGCTGTGGAAGTGGGCCCCCAGCGTCGGCCCGGAGGAGAAGGTGAGGGTGAACTTGCCGGTGGAGACGGTGCGGGCGCCGTCCACGTACGGGACGTAGCCCAGCGCGCGGGCCGGCTTGAAGCCCGCCTCCTGCGGGGGCAGGGTGCCCGTCGCCGGCGGGGTCGGGTGGTAGGACGGGTGACGGTCCTTGTCCGGCGGGACGTACCCGGCCGTGGACGGCAGCGCGGCGGGCGCGGCGTCGGCACGGGTGAAGTCGAACGCCGAGGTCAGGTCGCCGCAGACGGCGCGGCGCCACGGGGAGATGTTCGGCTCGTGCACCCCGAAGCGCTTCTCCATGAAGCGGATCACCGAGGTGTGGTCGAAGGTCTCGGAGCAGACGTAGCCGCCCTTGCTCCACGGGGAGACCACGATCATCGGGACGCGCGGGCCGAGCCCGTAAGGACCGGCCGCGTAGCCGCCACCGCCCGCGTACAGGTCGCCCCTGACGTCGGCCGTGGACAGGCCCCAGGCCGAGGAGGCCGGCGGGTACGGCGGGACCACGTGGTCGAAGAAGCCGTCGTTCTCGTCGTAGGTGATGAACAGGGCGGTCTTCGCCCACACCGCCGGATTCGCCGTCAGCGCGTCCAGGACCTGCGAGATGTACCAGGCGCCGAAGTTCGTCGGCCAGTTCGAATGCTCGCTGAACGCCTCGGGGGCGGCGATCCAGGAGACCTGGGGCAGGGTGGCGCCCACCACGTCGGCGCGCAGCCGGTCGAAGTAGCCGTCGCCCGCCTTGACGTCGGTACCCGTCCGCGCCTTCTCGTACAGGGCGCTGCCGGGCTGGGCGTTGCGATAGGTGTTGAAGTACAGCAGCGAGTTGTCGCCGTAGTTGCCGCGGAAGGCGTCGTTGATCCAGCCCCAGTGACCGGCCGCGTTCAGGCCGTCGCCGATGTCCTGGTAGACCTTCCACGAGACCCCGGCGGACTCCAGGCGCTCGGGGTAGGTCTTCCAGCCGTACCCCAGCTCCTGGTTGCCCAGGACCGGTCCGCCGCCCACTCCGTCGTTGCCCGTGTAACCCGTCCACATGTAGTAGCGGTTCGGGTCCGTGGCGCCGATGAAGGAGCAGTGGTAGGCGTCGCACACCGTGAAGGCGTCGGCGAGGGCGTAGTGGAACGGGATGTCGTTCCGGGTCATGTACGACATGGTCGTGGCCGTCTTGGCCGGGACCCACTTGTCGTACTTGCCGTTGTTGTAGGCCTGGTGGCCACCGGCCCAGTCGTGGTCCAGCCCCTCGAGGAACTGCATCCCGAGGTCCTCCACCTGCGGGTGGAACGGCAGGACGTCCTTCGTCCCGTTCGACTGGTGGAAGACCGACTTGCCGTTGTCCTGGAGGACCGGCCGCGGATCGCCGAAACCCCGGACACCCTTCATCGCGCCGAAGTAGTGGTCGAAGGACCGGTTCTCCTGCATGAGGACGACGATGTGCTCGATGTCCTGGATCGTTCCGGTGGCGCCCTGTGCCGAGATGGCGGCGGCCCGCGCGATGCTGTCGTTCAGCATCGCGATGGCGGCCGTGCCGCCGGCGATCTGCAGGAACCTGCGACGGTTGAGTTCTGCCATGGCGTGACGACCTCTGCGGGTGAGGGGGGAGTCGAGGGGCGCCCCAAGGACAGCGGTCCCGGGGTACCGGGCGGAGATCGGTTCGTGACGCCGCGCCGTACAGCTGGAGAACGAAAAGCGTTCCCGAACGGCTCTCGTATCTGCTGAAATGACCTCCAACACACTGCACGGGGGGCGCAGAGCGGATGGTGGGGAGCGATTTCGGGCATGCCATCGGGCTGGCCCACGCGCTCTCCGGCCTGCCGCTGTCGCCGCTGGTGGGAGGGTACGGGGAACTCCTCGCTTCCCAACAGGCCCTCGGGTTGCGCCACTTGGGCGAGGCACTGGTCCCGCCGGGCGGCCGCTTACGGGTGCTTGACGGGGTCTTCCGCGTCGAGGGGCCCGGCCGGCGCCACCATGTGGGAACCGGGGTGCTGCGCGCGCTGCGCCGGGACCGGCCGGAGCCGGCCGCGGCCCGGTTACTGGAGCGGCTGACGGCGATCCAGCAGGCGGACCCGTCCGCCCTGCGGCGGATCCTGCTCTACCAACTCGTCCACCTGCTGCAGGACCACCCGCAGGGGCATCTGCCGGACACCGCGGCCGGCTTGGGGGTCGACCCGGCGGAGGCCGTCGCCCTGGTCCACGCCGCCGCCCGGCGGGCCCGGCTGGACGACGGGCAGCGGGCCGCCGCCGAGGCCCTCGAGGACCAGGTACTCGGCCACCGGATCCGCGCCGCCGCCCGGCTGGCCTGCGTACTGCCGCCCGTCGGCGGGGACCGGTCGCTGGCGGCCCGGCTCGCCGACGTGGCCGCCCGGGCCGCGGCCGCCGACGCCGCGCTCGATGCGGCCCGGCGCCACGAGGAGCAGGGGGATCCGGAGCGGGCCTGCGTCCACTACGAGGAGGCGGCCGCGCTGGCGGGGGACTGTCCCCGCGCGGTGCGCGGGCTGGTCCGCACCCGCCGGCCGGATGCCGGGGACCCGGGCTCGGGCCGACTGGAGTCCGTCCTCGTGCCCGGCGGGGTGGAACTGCGCTGGCCGACCGGGGACTTCGGAGACCTGCGCTGGAGGGTGGTGCGGCTGACCCGCGGGGAGCCGTCGACCGCCCCGCTCGCCGAGGTGGCCGGGCAGCCGGGCGGGGGCGTACTCGTGGACCGTGACGCCGGGCTCGGCGAGGAGGTCCGCCACCTGGCGCTGCCCCTGGGGGCCGACGGCCGCGTCGACGGGCCGCCGCTGATCGGCGCACCGCTGTCCGTCGCCCCGGCGGTGACGGAGCTGAGCACCGGCGACGGCAACGGGTGGATCGAGGCCTCGTGGACACCGGCCGCGGGCGCGGCCCGCTCCGAGGTGACGCTGACCCGGCCCGGGGGAGGCACCGAGGAGCTCACGGCGGTGCGGGCGGGCCGGCGGGAGACCCTGCGCGCCGAGGGGCTGGAACCCGGCAGGTACGAGCTGACCGTACGGGCCCGGTACGCGCCGGCCCGCCGCGCCGGGCGCGGGGCGCTGTCCGCGGCCGCGACGGCTGCGGTCACCGTGCACCCCTGGCCGGCACCCGTGCTCACCCTGACGGCCGCGGCCCGGGACGCGGGCGGGGTGGAGTTCCGCCGGACCGGCGGCGAGGGGGCCGACGTACGGCTGGTGGCGTGGCCGGGCGGCGCCCCCGCCGAGGGGACGGAGCTGAGGACCGCCGAGCTGCCGCCGCCGCTGGCGTGGACCGACCCGGCCTGGACCGACCCCGCCTGGACCGACGCGGCCCAGGGCTCCGCGGCCCCGGCCGGCACGGCCACGGCCGGCACGGCCACGGCCGGCGCGTCGACTTCGGTCGGACTGCCGCCCGCGGGATCGTTCACCACCGTGTCCGCCGTGGCCGTGCTGGGCGAGCGGGCCCTGGCCGGGCCGTCCGTCCTGGTCGAGGTGCCGCTGCCGGTGACCGGGCTCGCGCTGCGGCGCACCGCACCCGACCAGGTCCAGGTCACCTTCGACTGGCCGGGCGCCACCGGCACCATCACGGCCGCCGTCACCCAGGACGGTCGGCGCACCGCCTTCGACGTGGCCCGCAGCGTGTTCCTGCGCGAGGGGCTCCTTCTCCCGGTCACCCCGGCCGCGTTACAGGTCGACGCCTACGCCGCACCGCGCAGCGCCCGGTCCGTACTGGCCGCCACCGGCGGCGACGCCCGGGCCGAACTCCCGGCCGACGTGGCCATCGCCTACGAACTGGTGCCGGGACCCCGGCGCGGACTGCTCCGCCGCGGGCCCGCCGTCCTGCGCGTGACCGTACGGGCACCGGGCGGCGCACCGGGCCCGGACCTGCCCGGCTTCGTGCTGGTCGCCCGGGGCGGCGGGCGCAACCCTCAGCGCCCGGGCGGTCCGGCCGGCGGCACGGCCGTCTGCCGGGTGACCGGGGCCGAACTCGCGGCAGCGGCAGCGGCAGCGGGGACGGGGACGGGGACGGGCACGGTGGAGTGCGAGATCGACGCCGTCGCCGCGCCCGGCCGCCCGTACGCCCTGCGTGGTTTCCTCCTCGGCGGCTCCGCCGCCTCCGTCCGGCTCGAAGAGCCCCCTCTCCCCTCTCTGGTGGTCCGCTGACATGACCTCCGTCGTCTGCCCCTACTGCTTCGACCGGGCGCCGGCCGCCCGGCTGCCCTACCGGTGCCAGATGTCCGCCACCGGCGTGCGCGGCGCCCGGCCCTGCACCGCCGAACTCGACACCATATGGGCCGACTTCATCGGCCCCAGCGTGCCTCCCGCCCTGAAACTGCGCGGCCCGGTCTTCGACGCCGCGCGCGGCCTGGGGCGGCGGATCTCGCCGAGCGGGGGAGGATCGCGGGCGGACTGCCCCGCCTGCGGGGTGTCCACCCCGGTCCGGGTGTGCCGGCGCTGCCACAGCGACTTCCCGAGCGACTACTGCGACCAGGACACCCGGATCATCGCCCTGCTCGGCCCCAAGGCCTCCGGCAAGAGCACCTACGTCTCGGTCCTGGTCAACGAGCTGCGCGGCCGGGTGGGCCGGGCGTACGGGGCGTCGGTGACCGCGATGGGCGGCGAGACCCAGCGCCGGGACCGCGAGATGGCCGAGGACCTCTACGACCGGCTGCGGCTGCCGGAGGCGACCAGACCTGCGGCCCTGGGCTTCAACGACCCGCTGCTGTACCGGCTGAGCCTGCCGCTGCGGCGCCGGCTGCGCGGCAACGGCAGCCGGCACACCGCGCTGGTGTTCTTCGACGCCGCGGGCGAGGACCTGGGCAGCGCCGAGGCCATGGACCGCTACACGCACTACCTGGCCGCCGCCGACGGGATCATCCTGCTCGTGGACCCGCTGCAGATGCGGGCGGTGCGCGACCGGCTGCCCGTGGACGAGGGTCCGCCGCTGCCGGTCATCGAGACACCGCCGCAGCAGATCGCCGCCGACCTCGCGGCGCAACTGCGGGCCCACGGCCGGGGCGCCTCGCGCGGCCGGGTCACGACCCCGGTGGCGGTGGCCGTGACCAAGACGGACTCGCTGGCGCCGCTGCTGGAGCCGCATTCGCCGCTGCTGCGCAACGCCGACCACGCGGCCGGCGCGCTGGACGAGGAGGACCGTCAGGCGGTGCACGAGGAGATGCGCACGCTGCTGGACGGCTGGGACTCGGGGGCGCTGCTGCGGCAGCTGGAGCGGGACTTCACCCGGCTCTCGCTGTTCGGGCTCTCGGCGCTCGGCTCACCGCCGCCCGCGCACGCGCCGGCCGACGCCCCGAAGTCGGGTCCGCGGCCCCTGCGCGTGGAGGATCCGCTGTTGTGGCTGCTGGGGCTGGGCGGGCTGCTGCCGCGCACCGGTGGCGCCGCCGGTGCGGGAAGCCGTACCGGCCCGGAGGGGAACGCATGAATCTCGCCCAACTCCACTACACGTCGGCGCCGCCCGGCCCCGACGGCTCCGGCTTCCGGTTCACGGCCGTCAGCCCCGGGGTGCCGGCCGCCCTGCTGCGCGAGGCGGAGCAGCTGATCGGTTACGAGCCGCCCCGGGACGCGCCGCCGCGCCCGGACCCCGGGCAGCTCGCCGCCTTCCCACAGGCGCTCAGCCTGAACGTGCTGGCCGACGGCAGCCGACTGCTGGCCCGTTCGGTGTACACGGGCGCCGACTACAGCGGCCGCTGGGGCAACTTCCACGCCCACGCGGTGCACCTCCCGCAGCCCGCCGGGTCCGGCCCCGTCGTGGGAGAGCTGCCGATCACCGCGTGGGGCTCGCCGCAGTGGGCCGCCGCCACCCCGCCGGACGGCGCTCCCGCACTGGCGGCGGTGCCCGCGCCGGGCCGGCTCGACCGGGCCGGGCTGGCCGGTTTCGTCGCGTCACGCAGTCCGTGGCTGGCGGGGTTCTTCGCCGATGTGCGGCGGCTGGGCGAGGACCCGGCCGCCCCGCAGATCGTGCTCGTGGAGGCGGACAGCGAGGCCGTGGCCCGCTGGATCATGCTCGCGTGCAGTGTGCTGCCGCACCAGCGGGGGCAGTGGCTGACCTTCACCACCTACACCAGGCGGCCGCAGCTCGCCCGGCAGCAGATCATCGGCGTGGTGCCCGAGGACGGCCTCGGCCTGGCGGGGCAGGAGCACCGCTACCGGGTGTACGACGCCACGCGCGCGGCGGCCCCCGCCCCGGGGGCGCCGGACGTGTGGGCCGACACCGCCGCGCGGATCTGGCAGGGGCGGCGCCAGGAACTCTTCGCCGAGGTGCGGCGGCTGGCCACCGGGCCGTACGATCCGGGCCCGCTGGCGGCGTTGGCGCTGGCCGCGGGCATCACGCTGACGGCGGCCGGACGGACCGCGGCCGCCGACTGGGCCGCCGGGCACCGGGAGGCGCTGGACGGCGTACGGCTGCACGCGCTGGCCCTGGCGCTGGGCCGCCCGGCCGCGGACCGGGACCGGGCGGAGGCCGCCGCGGGCGGACGGCTGCTCGCGGCCCTGGACGGCTGGGCCCCTCCGGAGGTGTGCGAGCCGCTGGTGGCGCTGACCCTCGCCGAGGCGGTGCGGTCCGGCGCCCCGCCCGGGGTGCTGCCCTCCGCGGGCGCGCTGGGCGCGGCCGCCCGGAGCCGGCTCGCGGCGGAGCTGGAACCGGGGCTGCGGGCGGCGCTCACCGGCCCCGCGGCCGAACCGGCTCATCCGGCCGGACTGTTGCGGGTCGCCTCGCAGCTCGGGGTGGACGTGAGGGACCTGCTGCCCGGTGTGGCACGGCAGGTGGCGCTCGCGTTGCTCGACGATCCGGAGCGGGCGTACGGCCAGGGGGTGCGGGCCGCGCTGGCCGAACTGCCGGGGCTGCGGGCCCTCGTACTCGACCGGCTGGACGCGCTCGCGGCGGGTGATCCGGCCGCGGCGCGGCGGCTGTTCGACCGGACCGCGCTGCGGCTGAGCGCGGCTGACGCGCTGCCGCACCTGCGGATGTGCGCCGAGGCTCCGGCGGTGGCCGCGGGCGCCCCGGACCGGGTCGGTGCGCTGAACGCCCTCCTGGGCCGGTCGGGCGTCTCGCTGTACGCGGAGCCGCTGGTGCTGCGGACGGCGATGCGGCTGGTGTGGGACGGGGAGCCGCCGACCGCCTGCGAGGCGGGGATGGTGCTGGTGGCGACCGGGCCGCAGGTCCACCGGGAGTCCGGGACCTGGGAGTTGCTCGTACAGGCGGTGGTGCGGGCCCCGGCCGGGGACGCCGATGCGGCGGAGCTGGCTCCGGAGGTCCTCGGGCACTTCCAGGAGGAGATCCCGGCCCGTCTGCGGCCGTCGCTGCTGTTGCTGGAGCTGGCCCGGAACCTGCGATCGGGCGCGGCGGGCGCGGGCTGGGTCCGCCAGGCGCTGGACCTGACGTCGCTGGACCCGGAGCCGGGGGCGCGGGGGCACGCGTACGCGGCGGTGTGCGCTCGGCTGCTGGCCGTGAACCGGCCGGCCGGGGAGCTGCGGGCCCTGATCGAGAGCAACGACGCGGAGCTGCTGGCCGCGTACCGGCAGGCGGCGCGGGAGCCGGGGGTCCTCGACCGGCTGCGGCTGGATCCCGGCTATGTCGCGGACTGCTTCACGGTGTGGTCCTCCCAGCCGCAGGCCGGCCCGGTCTGGCAGGAGGCCCGCACGGACCTGCTCGACGGGGTGCTGCGGCCGGTTGTACGGGGCCTGCCCGCGGCGGAGCTGGCCGAGGTGGAGCAGTCGCTGGCCCGGCTGGGCGGCCGGTGGGCGGAGGAGTTCCGCGGCTGGCAGCGGCCGGGCGCCTTCGGCCGCCTGCGCGAACGCTTCGGCGGCCGCCGGGCCGGCTCCGCCGGGGGGAGCAGCACGTCCCGCCCGGCCGGACCCGGTGCGCGGCCCGCCTACGACACGCGCGGCGGGCCGACGGCGCCCGACCGCCAGGACGGATACGGCCGCCCAGCCGATCCGGGCCCGATCGGACACACCGAAACGGGCGCCGCGGAGGGAGGCGACCGGTGGTCCGGCAGGCCGGGCACCGCGGGTGGGCGGGGCACCACCGACGGCTCGGGCGGATCCGGTCGGCCCGTCGGGCCCGGTGAGCCGCCCGACGGCGCGCGAGTCGGGCCGTCGGCCACAGGTCGGCCGGACGGCTCCGGCCGACCCGGAGGGTTCGGCGCGCCGGGCGCCACGGCCGGAGCGGACTGGTGGTCCGGCGAACCGGGAACCGCAAGCACGCCGGGCGGCGACGGCAGGCCGGGCAGCCCGAGCGGGCCGGCCGCCGCGGCCCGACAGGGCGCCCCGGGCGAGCCGAGTGCCGCGGGCGAGCCGGGCGGCGACGAGGGGCGTGACTGGTGGTCCGGCAGGTCGGGCCGTGCGGGTGGGCAGGGGGTCGGTGGGGATGGGGGCTGATCTCTGGTATCCGGAGCCGCTCGTGCGGTTCCTCGTCGTGGCCACCGGTGTGATCGGCGTCGCCGTGTGCCTCGGGTACGGGCTGTGGCGGTTCCTGGGGCTGGGCCTGTCGGCCGCCGGGGCCGCCTTCGACTACCGCACGCTCGGGTCGAGGGCCCCGAGGATCACCCCGTACGCGGGCCCGGAGCCGGCCCGCCCCGCCTACTGGGCCGGGCAGATGTGGCGGGACGCCCGGTTCGCCGGGCAGGCGGCCGCACTGACCGTCTGGTACCTGCTGACCCGGCACTGGCTGGGCGAGGTCGTGCGCCGGCGCCTGCTCCGCGGCCGCCACGGCCAGACCGGCCTCCGCGCCGGGAACGGCTTCGGCCGGCTCGTGCTGCGGCTGATCGCGCCCGGGACGGCGCTGGCCGCCCTGCTGTCCGCGCTGCTCGCCTCGGCCCTGCTGGCCTGCGTCGCACTGGTCTTCGCCGTCCAGCTCGTCCTGGTCGCGCTCGCCGCCCTGACGGCCGTCGCGGCCGGCCGGACCGCGGACCGGCTGTGGAAGCTGGCGCGGGGCATCCGGATGAAGTGCCCGTACCCCGGCTGCTACCGGGCGTTCGCGCTGGCCGTGCACACATGTCCGGGCTGCGGCGCCGCCCACCGCGAGCTGCGGCCCGGCGGCTTCGGCGCCCTGCGGCACGTCTGCCGCTGCGGCCTCAGCCTGCCGACCACCGCCGTGACCGGGCGGCGCCGGCTCGCCGCGCGGTGCCCGTTCTGCGACCAGAGCCTGCCCCCGGCCGTCGGCACCACCCGGGTCGTGCACCTGCCGCTGATCGGGGGCACCTCCGCCGGGAAGACCATGCTGATGGCGGCCGTGCTCGAAGGGCTGCGGTCCTGGTCGCACCGGTCCGGGCTGACGGTCGAGTACGCCTCCCCCGACGACCTCCGCGAGGCCAACACGCTGGACCGGCAGCTGAGCCGGACGGGGTGGACCCTCAAGACCCAGGGCGGGCAGCCCCGCGCCCTGATGCTGCTGGTCGGGCGCGGCCGGCGGCGCCGGCTGCTCTACCTGTACGACCCGATGGGCGAGTCCCTGCGCGACGCGGACACCACGCGCCGCCAGGGCTACCTCGCCCACGCCGACGGGGTCCTGCTGGTCACCGACGTGCTCGCCGCGCCCGCCGTACGCCGCGCCCTGCGGGCCGGTGACCCGGAACGGGCCGCGGCCGCCCGGCCGGCCGACCTCGGCCCGGTGGAGACGTACGCGGGGTTCACCGGTGAGCTGCAGGGGCTCGGCGGCCGGCGCAAGCGGCTCGCCGTGGCCACGGTGGTGACCAAGCGGGACGCGCTGGACCAGCTGGCCTCGCTGCCGCGGCCGTCCGAGCCGGTCGACGCCTGGCTCGGCGCCATCGGGCTGGACGAGCTGGTGCGGGCCCTCGGCCACGACTTCGCGGCGGCCCGCTACTGGGTGGTCAGCGCCCGGGCCGCGACCGGCGCGGGCGCCCTGGACACCGAGCAGCGGCGGGCCGCGGAGCCCGTGCTGTGGCTGCTGTCGCGCACCGGGCTGCGCGTCGGGGGGCTCACGGAGGACCGGCCGGAGGACCGGGGCGTTCAGGACGTACAGGGTCCGAAGGACACCGAGGAAAGGATCAACACCTCATGATGACACCGCAGATCGTGCGGGGCCGGCGTCTGATGCTGGTCCTGTTCGTGACGGCGGTCGTGGTGACGGCGGTCGCCGCTGTGGCGGCGCTGGTGCGGTACGTACCGCAGTGGATCGGGAGTTGAAGGAGATATGCGGTGAGTGACATCCCCGGCGGGCCGATGGCGAACCGGCCCGTCCATTTCATCTGGCTGCTCGACTGCTCGTACTCGATGCAGGGCGAGAAGATCGGCCAGCTCAACTACGCGATCAGGGAGGCCGTTCCGGAGATGCGCGCGGTCGCGCAGGACAATCCGGCCGCTCAACTGCTGCTGCGCACGATGACGTTCTCCACGACGGCGCGCTGGCACCACCAGGACCCCGTGCCGGTCGAGCAGTTCACCTGGCAGGACGTGCAGGTGGACGGCATGACCAACCTGGGCGAGGCGCTGCAGCTCGCCGCGCGCGAGCTGGACACCCCGCCGATGCCGCAACGGGCGCTGAAGCCGGTGCTGGCACTGGTCTCCGACGGGGTGCCGACGGACGACTGGAAGGCGGGGCTGCGGGCGGTGGACGCGACCCCGTGGGGCCGCAAGGCGGTCCGGGTGGCCATCGCGATCGGCGCGGACGCCGACCGCACCGTGCTGCAGGAGTTCCTGGGCAATCCCGAGCTCCAGCCGCTGGACGCGAACAGCCCCAAGCAGCTGGCCGCGGCGATCCGCTGGGCCTCGACGGCGGCGGTGAAGGCGGCCTCCCAGCCGGTGGCGGGCTCCGCGGACCTCACCATGAAGCAACCGCCGTACGCGCCGCCGGTGCTCGACGACGACGATGACGACGACGTGTGGTGAGCGGACCCGTGCGGACCCTCGGACCCGAACCGCTCTGGGACACCCTCCAGGGCAGCGTCCAGGGCGTGAACAAGACCCGCAATCAGGACTACTACGAGGCGGAGGGGCTCGGCACCGCCGGACAGCCTTTGATCATGGCGGTCGCCGACGGTCACGGATCGGCGGCGCACGCGCGCAGCCATCTGGGGTCGCGGTTCGCCGTGGACCTCTTCGTCCAGCAGGCCAGGCTGTTCGCCGCGCTCGCCGAGCCCCGGGGCGACGAGCCGCCGCCGAGCCTGGCCTGGCTGATGCACTACGCCGAGTACACCCTCCCACGCCAACTGGTCAGCGCCTGGCATGAGAGGGCGCTCACGCACTGGGAGCGGACCAGGTCGCACGGTGAGCCCGGGATGGACGCGGTGGACAAGCTGGTGCTCTACGGGAGCACGCTCGTCGGCGCCGTGCTGACCCCGCGGGTGTTCGCGGCCTGGCAGCTCGGCGACGGCGAGCTGACCGTGGTGGGCGACGACGGGCGGGTGACGGTGCCGCTCGCGCCGGACGAGGCCGATCTGGGCGACGAGACGGAGTCCCTGTGCTCACCTCAGGCCTGGCTGCGGGTGCGGACCCACTGGGCGCCGGTGACCGCTCCCGCGCGGGCGCCGCGGCTGGTGTCGGTCTCCACCGACGGGCTGTCCAAGAGCTTCGCCTCGGACAGCGGCTTCCGGCAGTTCATGGCCGGGCTGGGCGAGAGGCTGTCGGAGGAGGGAACGGAGTGCGTCCGGGCCGTGCTGCCGCAATGGCTGGCCAAGGCCTCGCGGCACTCGGGGGACGACACCACCCTGGTGGCGGCCTGGCACACCGCCGCCGGCCCGGCCGGCGCGGCCGGCACCACCGGCCCTCCCGGCCCCGCCGGCACCACCGACCCGGCCGGGAGGGTGCGTCCGGCCGGTCCGACGTATCCGGCCGGAACGATCGACCCGGCCGATCTGAGAGATCCGTACAGGAGTGACGAATGAGCGGCATGCTCGACAGCGGTACCCGGCTGGCGGCCGACAGCAGCCTGGGCGTGGAGGTCTTCGGCCTGCTCGGCTCCGGCGGCCAGGGGGAGGTCTACCGGGTACGGACCCCGTCCGGCGACCAGGCCCTGAAATGGTACTACCCGGCCTGTGCGACACCGGCGCAGGAGGACATCGTCCGCCAGCTGGTGGACCGCGGCTTCGACGACGACCGCTTCCTGTGGCCCCGGGACTTCGTGTCCGACGAGCGGGGCGGCTTCGGCTATCTGATGGACATCCGGCCGGACCGGTTCAAGGGCCTGCCGATGCTCTTCCGCCGCAAGCTGCGGACCACCATCCGCGCGCTGCTCACCGCCTGCCTCTACACGGTGGAGGCGTACCAGGCGCTGCACTCGCGCGGGATCGCCTACCGGGACATCTCCTGGGGGAACATCTTCTTCGACCCGGCGACCGGAGACGTTCTGGTCTGCGACAACGACAACGCGGTGGTGGAGGGCGACAGCACCGGCATCTCCGGAACCATGGAGTTCATGGCGCCCGAGCTGGTCCGCGGCGAGCCCGGGGTCTCCCCCGGCACCCAGAGCGACCTGCACTCCCTGTCCGTGCTGCTGTTCATGCTGCTGATGAACCACCATCCGCTCAAGGGGCAGCGGGAGCTGGCCATCCGCTGCCTCGACGAGGCCGCCGAGCGCAGGCTGTACGGGAAGCAGCCGCTGTTCGTCTTCGACCCGCTGGACCGGTCCAACGCGCCCGATCCGGTGGAGCATGCGACGGTACTGGCCACCTGGGGGGTGGCGCCGGACTCCCTGCGCGACCTGTTCACGAAGAACTTCACGACGGGGCTGCACGACCCGGCGGCCCGGGTACGGGAGTCGCAGTGGCGGGACACGCTGCGCGCGGTTCTCGACGCGGTGGTGGACTGCGCGCACTGCGGGAAGCAGAACATGACCGAGCCGGCCGCGGCCGCGGCCGCGGGCTCCTGCTGGAACTGCGGGAGCGTGCTGGTGCTGCCGCCCCGGCTGGTGCTCACCACGCCCCCGCCGCGCACGGAGCACCACATCCTGCTGCACCGGTCCTCGCGGGTGCAGGCGCACCACCTGGCGCCGGAGCCGGCCCGGCACGACTACGGCGACGGCACGCTGGTGGCGCAGCTCACCGAACACCCGCAGCGACCCGGGAAGTTCGGGCTGGCCAACCGCTCCGGATCGGCGTGGACGGGCACCCGCGCGGACGGCAGCACCCAGGAGATCGCGCCGGGGCAGACCGTGCCGTTGCGCTCGGGGCTGGAGCTGGACTTCGGCGGCGCGCGGGCCGTCGTACGCACGAGGTGAGACGGCCCGGCGTCGAGAGGAGCACGGGAGCGGCGGGTGGGGGCAGGGTCAGCCCAGCAGTCGGCTGATCTCCTGGGCGAGGGCGAGGCCGGTGCTGCTCGCCCCGAGCCCGAGGGTGATGGTCTCCAACGACCGTCGGACCAGACCCGGTTCGGCGGTCCGCTGCTCCCGTCCGGCCTGATCCAGCTCCTCACGCAGGGTCTGCGCCGCGGCGAGCTGCGCCGGCCCGGCGCCCTCCGCCCGGAGCCACTGGGCGAGTTCGGCGGCGAGGCGCAGGGTCTGCGCGGCGGTGTCCTGCCGCCCGATGTTGATGGTGCCGTTGTCCCCGAAGTTGCCGGGTCCGGAGATGTTCCCGTGGAAGTTGTACGTGCTCATGTGTGACTCCTCGTCTTCGCTTCAGGGGCTCGCGGACGACTGTGCGGCCGGACCGTTCTGGTTGACGGTGCCGTGGGCGCCGAAGTTGCCCGCGTGGATGTCGCCCTGGAACGTGTAGGTGTGGGTGTTGATGACCTGCTGCGCCTGGTCGTAGGAGCTGGTGTCGACGTTGTGGTCCTTCAGGAACCGCTCGGTCGCTATCAGCACGCCCTGCTGCAGCCGCTGGAGGAAGTCCTGGGAGTCCGTCCGCTCGGAGAACCCCAGCTGGTCCCAGTCGGCGACGCGTTCGCGCAGGCTGTCCACGGCGCCGTAGTCGAACCGCAGGTGCCGTTTGTCGATCTCGCGGCGCCACTTCTCCAGCGCCCGGGTCCGGTCCCGCCGGGCGGCGCTCCTCCGGGAGAGCCTGCCGGGGGCGCCGAGGAGGGCCGATGCGGTGGTCCGGGTGGTGAAGCTCACGAGGCTCCACCAGCGTTCCAGGCCCTCCGGCGGCAGCTGGTGCACCCGGTAGAACCGCTGCTGGAGCGGGGGGATCCCGTACGCCGCCACCTCCCAGGTCAGGCTGGGGTGCTGGAGCCTGGCCCTCAGGTGCATGGAGACGATGACGCGGCCGCCCTCGCCGGCCCGCTCCAGGCTGAGGTAGGTGCGCATGCCGGCGCCGGGCTGCACGACCCCGGCCTGCACCAGCTGCTTGGGGATCTGGGCGCGCGGGCGGCGCAGCCGGTCCGGGAGCAGGTCGGGCCCGACGTAGGAGACGTGATCGCCTATCACGTAGAGCCGGTTGCGGGCCCGCAGCCCCTTCAGTCCGGCGATGTGCTCCATCTCTCGGGCGATGAAGCTGTGCAGGTCGACGGCGTCGAAGGGCTTGATGGCCAGCTTGCCGCCGCCCGCCGGGTCGTCGGCGGGCCGGCTGACGTCGATGGGCTGCCAGACCATTTCCTTGATCTTCGAGCCGCTGCCGACGAAGGGGTTGGTGCGCTCGGCGCTCGCGGTGTAAGGGACCACGTTGGCCCGTTTCTGCTCCAGCAGCCGGCCCTCCACCTCCGTTCCGAGGTCCGGGGCGAGGTCGAGCGGCCTCCCGGAGCCGTGCTCGACGGCGAGCGCCGCCGCGCGGGATGCGCTCTCGGCCCGGTGGACCAGCACCCAGGCGGCTGCGTACGCGAGGACGATCAGTGCGCCGGCCCCGAGGGCGAGGGCGGACGGGCCCGCGACGAGGCCGTACAGCGCGGTCGGTACGGCCGCCCAGACGCCGGCCGCGCAGAGCAGGGCCAGGCGCCGGTCCCGGAGGTCGGTGCGGCGGACGGAGGCCCGGGCGTGGCGGGCCAGGGCCACGAGGTCGATGCCGAGGGAGAGCCCGGTGGCGCGCAGCCGGTCCTCGGTGAGTTCCACGTCCACCTCGCGGGCGAAGCCCTCGTCCAGGTGCGCTCCCGCGCACAGCAGGCGTGTCACCGCGTCGGTCCGGTACTGCGCCAGCACCGGTAACCGCCGAGCTGCCATGTCGTGTCCTCCCCCGTGATCCTTGTCGCCTCACCCTACGGAAACGCGCTCTGCGTGTCCCGCCGTTGGGCGGGTCGGGCGGGGCTCCGAGGGAGGGGGTGCGTACTCAGGCGGTCCGTGCAGGGGACGGCGCCGAACTGAGCACGCGTACTCAGGCTTCGGCGTGCGCGGCTTGTCATCGTGTGGGCATGTTCATTCAGCCGTGTGATCCGCCGCCGCGCGCCGGGATAACCGCCGTCGGCAGCCTGTTGCCCGAGGAGGTGCTGTCCTCGGACGACCTCCTGCGGGAGGTGACGCTCCGCAGCGGCCTGGCGCTTCCCCCGAGGCTGCTGACGCAGGCCACCGGGATCGTCTCCCGCCGCGTCGCCGGCGAGGGCGTGTACGCGTCCACCCTCGCCGTCGGCGCCGCCCGCCGGGCGCTGGCCGCCGCCGGACTCGGTCCGCTCGACGTCGACCTGCTGGTCTTCGCCTCCGCCTCCCGTGACCTGGTGGAGCCTGCGACGGCGCACATCGTGCAGGCCGAACTGGGCTCGCGGGCCCACGCCCTGGACGTCACCAACGCCTGCAACAGCTTCGTCAACGGGATCGACCTCGCCCGGTCCGTGATCCTCGCCGGGCGGGCGCGGCGGGCGCTGGTGGTCACCGGTGAGACGCCGAGCCGGGCGGTGCGCAGGGACCCGGCCAGTCTCGCGGAGCTGCGCGACGGCTTCGCCGGCTACACCTTCGGCGACGCGGGGGCGGCCGTGGTGGTGGAGGCCGTGGAGCGGGGCGGGATCCTCGACGTGGACACCGAGACCCACTCGGAGCACTGGGAGGTCGGGGGCATTCCGGGCGGCGGGTCACGGCACCCGCGGGGGGACGCGTACACGTATTTCCGCGGCGACGGGCACGAACTGCGCGGCGTCTTCGAGAAGGTGGGGACCGCCGTCATCGACCGGACGCTGCACCGCACGGGGATGGACTGGGACGGCTTCGCCAAGGTGCTGGTGCACCAGGTGACGGTGCCGTACCTGGAGCGGTTCGCCGAGCTGACCGGGGTGCCCGCCGGGAAGCTGGTGGTGACGGTGCCCGAGCTGGGCAATGTCGCGAGTGCGAGCATCGGGATCCAGCTGGACCGGATCTTCGAGGAACTGGCACCGGGGGAACGGGTGTTGTTCGTCGGACTCGGCGGCGGCATCAGCATCATGACGATGGTCTGGGAGAAGTCGTGACCGCGGGAGACCGGCCGATGTGGGTGGTCGTGCCCGCGCACGAGGAGGAGGCCCGGCTCGCGGACACGCTGCGGGCGCTCGCCGCACAGCGGGACCGGGACTTCACCCTGCTCGTCGTCGACAACGCCTCGGCGGACGGCACCGGGGCGATCGCCCGGAGGTTCGCCGCGGACGCGCCCTTCCCGGTGGAGGTGATCGAGGAGCCGGAGAAGGGCGTGGGCTCCGCCGTGGACACCGGCTTCCGGTACGCGATCGGACGGGGCGCGGCCCTGCTCGCCCGGACGGACGCCGACTGCCTGCCCCGGCCCGGCTGGACCGGCGCCGCGCGGGCCGCGCTCACCCGCAGCCCCGGACTCGTCTGCGGGCGGATCGTCGCCCGCCGTGACGAGCACGGCCCGCTGGGCCGCGCCGCCTTCGGCGCGCTCGTGGCGCTGGCCGCGCTCTTCGGGCGGCTGCGGCCGCAGCACTCCCGCAGGAACGGCTTCCGGGCCCCGTACCGCATGCACGCCGGGAACAACATGGCCATCACCGCCGATCTGTACCTGGCCGTCGGCGGCATGCCCCGGCGCCCCTCGCCGACCGACCGGCTCTTCCTCAACGCCGTACGCCGGCACTCCGACCGGATCGCGCACTGCCGCGAGATGGTCGTGGAGAACTCGACACGGCGCCTGCGGGCCTACGGGCTCGCCGGCACCGCCCGCTGGTACCTCGACCAGGGCAGCGGCACGCACGGGACGGACGACCCCCGCTGATGCTGGACCGACTCGACCACGCGCTGCGCCGCCGCCCCGAGCGGGCCGCCGTACTCACCGCCACCCGTACCGGCGCGCCCCGGGTGCGCGCCACCCGAGGGGAACTCGCCGAGCTGTCGGACGCGTTCGCCGCCGCCCTGCACGCGCGCGGGCTGCGCTCCGGGGAAACCGTCGGCGTCGCCGTTCGCCCCGGGCCGCGGGCTCTCGCCGTGCTGCTCGCCCTGTGGCGGCTCGGGCTGCGCGGGGCCGTACTGGACCCGGGGGCGGGGCCCGATGTGCTGCGCGCCCGCCTCGCGCTGGCCCGGCCTTCGCTGGTGCTGGCCGACGCCGCCGCGCAGGCGGTGGCGGGCTGGGCCCGGCCGCTGGCCCGCCGGGCCCGGCTCGCGCTGCCGGACCTGGCCGAGCTGGGGCCGGTGGCCACGGTCGGGCCCCGGCTGCCGGGCTGCGCGCCCGCGCTGGACCTGGGGGCGCCGCGGCTCGGTGTCCCGGCGCACGGGGACGGGACGGCGGACGGGGACGCCGACGCGGTGATCGTGTTCACCTCAGGGACCACCTCGCAGCCGCGGGCGGTCGTGCACACCCGGGCGAGCCTGTCCGCCGGGATGGCCACGGTCTCCTCGCTCTTCGACGCGCACGGGGACCGGCCCGTGCTCGGCGGGACGTTCTTCGTCCTCGTCCCGTCGCTGACGCGCGGCGCCCCCGTCGCCCTCCCGGCGGGCAACGCACGCGTTCTGGCACGGCAGTTGCGGCGGCTGCAGCCCCAGGACACCTACCTGACGCCGCCCCGGCTGCGGGACGCGCTGGGCGCGGGCGCCCGCTTCCACGGCCGGGTGTGGACGGGCTCGGCCCCGGCCGGCGCCGGACTGCTGGAACGTGTACGGCAGGCGGGCGCGGCCGAGGCCTGGGGCGTGTACGCCCTCACCGAGCTGTTCCCGGCCGCCGCCGTCGAGGCGCGGGAGAAGGCCGCCTTCGAGGAGGCCGGGGACCTGGTCGGTGCCCCGCTGCCCGGTGTACTGGCCAAGCCGGACGAGGACGGGCAGCTGCTGTTGTCCGGGCCCGCGGCCCGCCACCGCTACCTCGGCGAGGACCCGGACCCGTGGGTGCGTACGGGCGACCGGGCGCGACTGGACGGCGCGGGCCGGATCGTCCTGGAGGGCAGGAGCAAGGACATGGTGCTGCGCCGGGCGGAGAACATCTACCCGGGACTCTACGAGCCCGCCTTGCACGTGCCGGGGGTGGAGCTGGCCGTCCTGGTCGGGATCCCGGCGGGCGACGGCGACGAACGGCTCGTGGCCGTCGTACAGCCCCGGCGCGGCGCGGACGAGCACGCCCTGCGCGCCGCCCTGGACGAGCCGGTCCGGCGGATGGGCACGGCCCGCCCCGACGCGCTGCTCCTCGCGCGGATCCCGCTGTCGGGGCGCTCGCGCAAACCGGACCGGGCGGCGACGGCCGCCCTTGCGGCGCGACGCCTGGGCACAGCGGACTGAGGCGTGTCCTTCGGACCGTGCCGGGCCCGCGCTGCCCGGCACGGTCCGAAAGCCGGCCATGGCAGCCCGCACCGCCGGCCGGGAGCGCCG
>NZ_JBSGZI010000110.1:2845-26445 GCF_053610945.1 Streptomyces sp. NPDC054849 | reverse complement strand
ATGCTGCTCATGCGGGGCCCGCTCCCTCGGCGACGGATTTCGGCGGACCGCGACGTATCCCGACGGATGACGACGGGCACGACGGGCACGACGGGGACGATGCGTGGCGACGGACGGCGACGGATCAGGCCGTCGGCACCGGGTCCGCGGCCGCCTGGCAGGTCGCGTCGACGCCCCACTTGGAGGACGGACGGGTGCCGTCCCGCAGGTAGTTGCTGACGTGGGTGTTCAGGCAGGCGTTGTTGTTCGCCGAGAGGGCGGCGCCGACGCTGTGGCCGCCCTGCTCCAGGATGAGCCGGGAGTTCGGGAACAGCAGGTGCGTCTCGAAGGCGCCGAGGAGTCCGTGCGCGGTGTCGAACTGCGGCTGGATCAGCAGCACCTCGACCGTGTTGTCGCCGACCTTCTGCGGCGTCTGGGCGGCGGCCGGCCAGAAGGCGCACGGCGCGGTGTACCAGGCGTTGCTCCAGGTCAGGAACTTGGCTCCGATGGCGTGCTGGCTGGAGTAGGCCGCGCTGTACTGGTTCCAGTCCCGCGGCCACGGGCCGTCGGTGCAGTTGACCGCGTTGGTCATCGTGTGGCGGTTCTGGTGGGGGAAGCCCGGGTCGGAGAAGTTGGCCTTCAGCGACGTCGCGTCGTTGTTCACGACGAAGTCGGAGAGGATCTTCGCGCGGCTGAGCCAGATCCAGTGGCGGTAGACGACCGGCTCGAAGACGTCGGCCCATTCGGCCGGGCCTATCTTGCCGTCGACGGGCGCCGTGCGGAGCCGGTCCTGGGCCTCGTAGTACTTCGCCTCGACCTGGGCGGCGGTCGTGCCCAGGTGGTAGACCGAGTCGTACTTGGCGACCCAGGCGAAGAAGATGTCCGCGTTCTGCTCCGACGTGAAGTTCTTGCCGAGGTGGTTCAGGAAGCCCACGCCGCCCGGGCTCGCCACGCTGTCCAGCAGCAGCCGCTGCACGCGGTTCGGGAACATCGAGGCGTAGACGGAGCCGAGGTAGGTGCCCCAGTCGGTGCCGAAGTAGGTGATCTTCTCCTGGCCGAGCGCGATCCGCATCTGGTCCAGGTCGCGCGCCGCGTCCTTGGTGGTCATGTGGTTGAGCACGTCACCGTACTTCTGGCCGCAGCTCTCCGCGTACGCGCGGGCCCGGTCGACCCATGCCTGCTCGGCGGCGGGCGAGGCCGGCACCGGGTCGGGCTGGGCCTGGCCCGGGTTGATGTACGAGGGGTCGCAGACCAGGGCCGGCTCGCTGGCCCCGACGCCGCGGGGGTCGAAGCCGATCCAGTCGTAGGCGGCGCCGACGTCGGCCGCCAAGCCTGTGGTGCCCTTCGCGTACCGGGTGGGCAGGTCACGGCCGATACCGCCGGGCCACTGCCCGCGGTTGAGCACCACGACGCCCTTGTACTGGGCATCGGCGACGGTGTGCTTGGCCCTGGTCAGGGCCAGGGATATCTTCTGGCCGGCGGGCTCCGCGTAGTTGAGCGGCACCTGTATCGAGCCGCACTCCAGACCCTTCAGCATGGGGCCGAGGTTCGGGTCGTTCTCCGGGCACGGCGACCATGCGACGCTGCCGGCGGCCGGCGTGATCGCGTTCTCCGCCGCCGACACCGGGGCGACGGACGGACCCAGCAGACCGGCCACGATCACCGAGGTGACCAATGCGAGCTTTTTCACGTGATTCCCCTTCTGGATGCAACGCGCTCGCATCCTGACAAGGGCCTCTGCAATTCCGGTCAAAGATGGCTGGAACCCCACTGGAGTGAGCAAGAACGGAGAAGCATCGCGTCTGGGAATTTCCCTACCATGCGGTAAGGCAATCCCAACCCCAGGAGTGATCATGGCTGACCCTGCCGTCCAGGGAATCAAGACCGTGCTGCATCCCGTCGCGGACCTGGCAGCAGCCAAGCAGGTGTACACAGCGCTGCTCGGCATCGAACCGCAGACCGACCAGGACTTCTACGTCGGCTTCGACGTCGCAGGTCAGCACATCGGGCTGGTGCCGGGAGCGGGCACGCAGGGCATGACCTCGCCGGTCGCCTACTGGCATGTCCGAGACATCCAGGCGAAGCTGGCCGAGGTGACCGCGGCGGGCGCCACGGTGCAGAACGCAGCCGCCGACGTGGGCGGCGGCCGTCTGGTGGCCACCGTCACCGACATCGACGGAAACGTCCTCGGACTGATGCAGGACCGCTGAAGTCGAAGCGATTCTCGAATCCCACTCGCGTCCGCCTCGAATCCCCCTTGATTCCCCGTCGAATCTCCCTCGAATCCGTCTCGAGCCCTCTTCGAGTCGTCCTCGAGGGGGATTCGAGTGCCGCGGCCCAGGCTCGCCGGATGGGGGCCGGGCAAGGGCGGTCCCCATCCGGAGAGATGGAGACACGATGAGCAAGGACCCCAGGACGGACGGGCACGCGTCCGAGCCGAACGCCGCCAACAGCCACGACCTGATCCGCGTGCACGGCGCGCGCGTGAACAACCTCAAGGACGTCAGCGTCGAGATCCCGAAGCGTCAGCTGACGGTTTTCACCGGGGTGTCCGGCTCGGGCAAGAGCTCGCTGGTGTTCGGCACGATCGCCGCGGAGTCCCAGCGGCTGATCAACGAAACCTACAGCGCCTTCGTCCAGGGCTTCATGCCGTCGCTCGCGCGTCCCGAGGTCGACGTCCTGGAGGGGCTGACGACCGCGATCATCGTCGACCAGCAGCGGCTCGGCGCCGACCCCCGCTCCACGGTCGGCACCGCCACCGACGCCAACGCGATGCTGCGCATCCTCTTCAGCCGGCTCGCCACACCGCACATCGGCCCGCCCAGCGCGTACGCCTTCAACGTCCCCAAGCGGACGGCGAGCGGGGCCATGAAGGTCGACAAGGGCAAGGGCGAGCGGATCGTCGTGAGCAAGGCCGTCTACCACGGCGGCATGTGCGCGCGCTGCGAAGGCCGCGGCACGGTCTCCGACATCGACCTCACCCAGCTGTACGACGACTCCAAGGCGATCGGCGACGGCGCGTTCACCATCCCCGGCTGGAAGCAGGACAGCTTCTGGACGACACGGGTCTACGCCGAGTCGGGCATCCTCGACCCGAAGAAGCCGATCCGCGAATTCACCAAGAAGGAGATGCAGGACTTCCTCCACGGTGAAGCGGTCAAGGTGAAGGTCGACGGCGTCAACCTCACCTATGAGGGCCTGATCCCGAAGATCCAGAAGTCGATGCTGTCCAAGGACAAGGACGCGATGCAGCCGCACATCCGGGCGTTCGTGGAGCGGGCGGTGGCCTTCACCTCCTGCCCCGAATGCGGCGGCTCCCGGCTCAGCGAGGAGGCCCGGTCGTCGAAGATCGACGGGGTCAGCATCGCCGACGCCTGCGCCATGGAGATCCGGGACCTGGCCGCCTGGGTGCGCGGGCTGGACGAGCCGTCGGTGGCGCCGCTGCTGGCCAAACTGCTGTTCACCCTGGAATCGATCGTGGAGATCGGGCTGGGCTATCTCTCGCTCGACCGCCCCGCGGGCACCCTGTCGGGCGGTGAGGGGCAGCGCATCAAGATGATCCGCCACCTCGGCTCCTCCCTCACCGACACCACCTACGTCTTCGACGAGCCCACCACCGGTCTGCACCCCCACGACATCAGCCGGATGAACGACCTGCTCCTGCGGCTGCGCGACAAGGGCAACACGGTGCTCGTCGTGGAGCACAAGCCGGAGGCGATCGCGATCGCCGACCACATCGTCGACCTGGGCCCGCGCGCGGGCGCGGGCGGTGGCCAGGTGATGTTCGAGGGCTCGCTCGAAGGGCTGCGCAGCAGCGGCACGCTCACCGGCCGCCACCTCGACGACCGGGCCACCCTCAAGGAGACGGTGCGGGCGGCCAAGGGACACCTGGGGATCCGCGGCGCCGCGACGCACAACCTGCGCAGCGTCGACGTCGACATCCCGCTCGGCGTGCTGTGCGTCGTCACGGGCGTGGCCGGCTCCGGCAAGAGCTCGCTGATCCACGGCTCGGTGGCGCGCCGGGACGGCGTGGTGGCCGTCGACCAGACTCCGATCAAGGGTTCGCGCCGCAGCAACCCGGCGACCTACACGGGCCTGCTCGACCCGATCCGGAGCGCCTTCGCCAAGGCCAACGGCGTCAAGCCCGCACTGTTCAGCGCCAACTCGGAGGGCGCCTGCCCCACCTGCAACGGCGCGGGCGTCATCTACACCGACCTCGCGATGATGGCCGGCGTCGCCACCACCTGTGAGGACTGCGAGGGCAAGCGGTTCGAGGCGTCGGTCCTGGACTACCGCCTGGGCGGGCGCGACATCAGCGAGGTCCTCGCCATGCCGGTCGACGAGGCCAAGGAGTTCTTCGGCGCCGGTGAGGCACGGGTCCCCGCCGCCCACCGGATCCTCGAACGCCTCTCCGACGTGGGCCTGGGCTACCTCGACATCGGCCGGCCCCTCACCACCCTGTCGGGCGGCGAGCGCCAGCGCCTCAAGCTGGCCACCCACATGGCCGACAAGGGCGGGGTCTACGTCCTCGACGAACCCACCACCGGTCTCCACCTCGCCGACGTGGAGAACCTGCTCGGACTGCTCGACCGGCTGGTCGACGCGGGCAAGTCGGTCATCGTCATCGAGCACCACCAGGCCGTGATGGCCCATGCCGACTGGATCATCGACATCGGCCCCGGCGCCGGCCACGAGGGCGGCCGGATCGTCTTCGAGGGCAGCCCCGCCGACCTCGTCGCCGCCCGGTCCACCCGCACCGGTGAGCACCTGGCGGCCTACGTCGGCAGCTAGAGGCCCGGTCCGGGGGCGGTCGGACGGTGCTCGGGGGGTGGTGGCGGGAGGTGCCCGCCACCGCCCCCCGGCGTTTTCAGCGGTTGAACCGGCAATCTGAAAGGTGCCCGGATTCCGTCGACTCCTTAGCGTGAATTTCACGGTATCCATCCCCCTCATCGAAAAGGGTCAGGCACATGCTTCGAGCGTGGAATTCCGATTGCGATGTGGTCACATGAGAATCCTCGTCACCGGCGGAGCCGGATTCATCGGCTCGCATTACGTACGGACCATGCTCGACGGGGGATATCCGGGGTACGAGGACGCGCACGTCACGGTTCTGGACCAGCTGACCTACGCGGGAAACCGTGACAACCTCCCCTTCACCCACCCGCGGCTCAGCTTCGTACGGGGGGACATCCTCGACCGGGACCTGCTGAGCATGGTGCTGGACGGTCAGGACGCGGTCGTGCACTTCGCGGCCGAGAGCCATGTGGACCGCTCGATCCAGAGCGGCGCCGCGTTCGTCCGCACCAACGTGGAGGGCACGCAGGCCCTGCTCGAGGCCTGCCTGGCGGCCGGCGTCGAGCGGGTGGTGCACGTCTCGACGGACGAGGTGTACGGGTCCATCGAGGAGGGGAGCTGGACCGAGGAGTCCCCCCTGCTGCCCAACTCCCCCTACGCCGCGTCCAAGGCCGCGTCCGACCTCATCGCGCTGGCCTACTTCCGCACGCACCGGCTGAACGTCTCGATCACCCGCTGCTCCAACAACTACGGCCCTTACCAGCACCCCGAGAAGTTCATTCCGCTCGCCGTCACCCATCTGCTCGAAGGACGCCCCATCCCCGTCTACGGGGACGGACAGCAGGTCCGCGAGTGGCTGCACGTGGACGACCACTGCCGGGCCGTGCACCGCGTACTCACCCGCGGCCGGGCGGGCGAGGTCTACAACATCGGCGCCGGCACGGCCGTGCCGAACCTGGCGCTGGCCTATCGGCTCGCCGAACTGTGCGGAGCGGAGCCGGACATGGTCCGGCACATCACCGACCGCAAGGGGCACGACCGGCGCTACGCCCTCGACCAGACCAAGATCGAGCAGGAGCTCGGCCACCTGCCGCTCACCCCGTTCGACCAGGGCCTGGCGCAGACCGTCGCGTGGTACCAGGACAATCCTCAGTGGTGGAAGCCCGTCAAGGAAGGCGGTGGTCGGCCGTGAGCGCTCCGACCCGACTGGTTCCCCGGTCCCGAGCCGGGATCACCGAACGGCTGGCCCTGTCCGCCGCGACGCCCGAGGGCGTCCACATCCCGACGGCCGACGTGCCGGGCTGGCTGAACTTCCACCGGCTGTTCTGCGGGACGGCGATCCGGCGGATCCCGTTCGCCGAACTCGACCACTGGTCGTTCGCACCGGACAGCGGCAATCTCGGCCACAGCAGCGGACGGTTCTTCACCGTGGAGGGCCTGCACGTCGTACGGCCTGAGGCCGAGTGGCAACAGCCGATCATCGTGCAGCCGGAGATCGGCATCCTCGGCATCCTGGCCAAGGAGTTCGACGGCGTCCTCCACTTCCTCATGCAGGCGAAGATGGAGCCCGGCAACCCCAACCTGGTCCAGCTCTCCCCCACCGTGCAGGCCACGCGCAGCAACTACACGAAGGCGCACGGCGGGGCGGAGGTGAAGTACCTGGACCACTTCGTCGACCCCGACGGGGACCGCGTGCTCACGGACGTCCTGCAGTCCGAGCACGGCGCCTGGTTCTACCGGAAGCGCAACCGCAACATGATCGTCGAGGTGGAGGGCGACGTACCCGTCCACGACGAGTTCCGCTGGCTCACCCTCGGACAGATCGTGGCGATGCTCCGCCTGGACAACGTGGTCAACATGGACGCGCGCACCGTGCTGGCGAGCGCCCCGATGGCCCCTCCGGAGCAAGGGGCGCTGTCCTCGGACTCCGACCTGCTGGCGTGGTTCACGGGGGAACGGGCCCGTCACGACATCATCACCCGCCGCATGCCCCTGCCGGAGATCGCCGGCTGGCAGCGCGACGAGCACTCCATCAGCCGGATCGACGACAAGTTCTTCCGGGTGGTGGCGGTGTCCATCGAGGGTGCGGGCCGTGAGGTCGCGGGCTGGACCCAGCCGATCATCGAACCGGTGGCGCCCGGAATCGTCGGCTTCGCCTACCGCGTCTTCGACGGCGTCCCGCACGTCCTGGTGCACGCGCTCGTCGAGGGCGGCTTCCTCGACACCGCCGAACTCGCGGCGACCGTCCAGTACGTGCCGGCCAACTACGCCCACCTGGACGCGGAGCACCGCCCTCCCTTCCTCGACCTGATGCTCAACGCGTCCCCCGACCGCATTCGCTACTCGGCGACCCACTCCGAGGAGGGCGGCCGGTTCCTCAACGCCGAAAGCCGCTACCTGATCGTCGAGACCGACGAGGCCACGACCCCCGCCGAGGCGCCCCCGGGGTTCCACTGGGTCACCCCGGGCCAGCTGAGCTGGCTCGCGGGGCACAGCCGCTACGTCAACGTGCAGGCCAGGACCCTGCTCGCCATCCTCAACACGGGAGCGGCCGACTGCACCCACCTGTCCGTCTGAGCCCCCAGAACGACAACGAGGCCCTGCCCGGTGGTTGCTCCACCGGACAGGGCCTCGCCGCATGTGCGCCGACCGTCGATCCGCGGGGCGGCCGCCGGCCTCACTCCCCCGGCAGGCGCCTGCCCGTGCCTCTGCCGTACCCGTACAGGTACCCGCTTGTCCGTACCCGGCTGTCACCGGCTCGCATCCGTCCGTCGTCCATCCCGTCCGCGTCCGTCCGTCCGTCCGTCAGCGTCCGGGAACGACAACGAGGCCCTGTCCGGTGGATCTCCACCGAACAGGGCCTGGGACGAGATGCGCTACCGGGCGGCCGAGGTGAGCCGAGAGGTCATAGGGGTCCACTTCTTGGGGTTGATGCGCCAGTCCACCGGCTCCTGCTTGGTGGCGACGTTGACGCGGTTCCACAGGTTCACCAGCCCGATGTGCAGGACCACGGCGCCGAGCTCCACCTCGTTCCAGTGCTTCGCGGCCTCGTTCCAGACCTCGTCCGACACCGGGTCCACGCGGTCGTTGATGCGCGTGGCGGCCTCGGCCAGCGCCAGCACCGAGCGCTCGGCGTCGGTGAAGCAGGTCTGCTCCCGCCAGGTCTCCACCAGGGGCAGACGGTGGTCCTCCTCCCCCGCCTCCTCGAACTCGCGCTTCTTCACGGGAATCTGAACCGGACGGCCGTTGATCTGGCTCACCCGCAGGTGGATGAGCACCAGCGTCTGCAACGGCACACCGACATTGTTGACGGCCTTGACCAGCGCGCGCATGGGGGGCAGAACATCGGGAACGACCAGCGACGGGTTAGGCATCCGCGGCGACATCTTTAATTCTCCTTCGGATTGGGATCAGTAAACAGCTTGCCCTCAGGGCTGCCTTTTCTCAACTTTGTGAATTCAGGCGGCTAACTGAATTTCGGGCTTCCGGCGGCTTGGGCGAGTGCGTGATGAAGTCGTGTGTCGGACGTGTGCCCGGCTTCCCATTGCACGCCGATCGCGAAGGGGTGATCCGTGACTTCGACGGCCTCGACCGTCCCGTCCTCCGCCCACCCGGTGGCGGTGAGGCCGGCGCCGAGCCGGTCGACGGCCTGGTGGTGGTGGCAGGCCGACTCCGGCGCGTCCTCGTCGAGGACTCCGGCGATCCGACTGCCCGGCTCCAGCTTCAGCCGGTGGTGGCCGAGTGTGAAGGACGGCGTTCCCGGACGGTGACCGTCGTGACCCGTGACGTCCGGCAGGTGCTGGTGGAGGGAGCCCCCGTGCAGCACGTTGAGCAGTTGCATGCCCCGACAGATGGCCAGAACCGGCAGCCTGGCGTCAAGTGCGGCCCTGACCAAGGTCAGTTCGACGCGGTCGGCTTCCGGGCTCATCGCACGGGTCACCGGGTGCGCGGCCTCACCGTACAGCGCCGGATCCAGATCGGGACCGCCCGGAACCAGCAGGCCGTCGAGCCGGCCGACCAGGCCTTCCACGCCGGGCAGCAGCGGAAGCAGCAGCGGCGTGCAGCCCGCCGCGGCCAGGAACGCCACGTGCGACTGGAGCGCGAGGCTGACGACCATGTCGCTGCCCTGGAGCGTGACCGGCGCGGTCCGCGCGCAGATCCCGATCACCGGCCGCCCGGTGCTCGCCGGATCGTTCACGACTGAATTCATGACCACCCTCGTGGGTTTCCGGGTTCAACTGAGGAGAATGCGCAGATGAAACAACCGCTTCCGCGGACCGTCATCGACGTCAAAATAGTCACGTGGTGAAGCGGAGGCCATCGTTCAGATCCCGGGCGGCGGGGCCTACTGAACGGAATCGCACTCCTGGTACCAATGGCAGGTGGGAAACATTTTAGCCCCCGCATATCTCTCGCAGCCCATCTAACCGAGGTGCCCATGATCGAGGCCAAGAACCTCACGAAACGCTACGGCGACAAGACCGCGGTGAACGACCTGTCGTTCACCGTCGAGCCCGGCCGGGTCACCGGCTTCCTGGGCCCCAACGGCGCAGGCAAGTCCACCACGATGCGGCTGCTGCTGGGTCTCGACCGGCCCGACGGCGGCGAGGCCACCATCAACGGCGTGGCCTACCGCGATCTCCCGCAGCCCATGCGGGTGGCCGGCGCACTGCTGGAGGCGCGCGCCGTCCACACCGGCCGCAGCGCCTACGACCACCTGCTCTGCCTCGCCCAGACCCAGGGCTTCGGCAAGCGCAGGGTCCAGGAGGTCATCGACCAGGTCGGTCTGGCGTCGGTGGCCCGCAAGCGGGCGGGCGGTTTCTCGCTCGGCATGGGGCAGCGACTCGGTATCGCCGCGGCGCTGTTGGGCGACCCCGCGGCGCTGATCCTGGACGAACCGGTCAACGGTCTCGACCCCGAGGGCATCCTCTGGATCCGGAACCTCATGAAGTCGCTCGCGGCCGAGGGCCGGGCCGTCTTCGTCTCGAGCCACCTGATGAACGAGATGGCCGTCACCGCCGACCACCTCATCGTCATCGGCCGCGGCCGGCTCGTCGCCGACTGCTCCACCCAGGAGTTCATCGAGGCCAGCACGGAGCAGTCCGTCCTGGTGAAGACCCCCGACCGGGTGCGGCTCGCCGAGCTGCTGAAGGCCGAGGGCGCCACCGTCACCGACGCCGAGGACGGCGACCTGGACGTCGTCGGGCTCGAGGCGCCCCGCATCGCCGAACTCGCAGCCGCCGGAGGCCTCGTCCTGCACGAGCTGTCGACCCGGCGCGGCTCGCTCGAGGAAGCCTTCATGGAACTGACCAAGGACGCCGTCGAGTACGACGCCGCCGTGCCCACCGCCGGAGGTGTGAAGTGACCACCCTGACCGCCGCCGCCTCCACCTCCGCCGCCTCCGCCGAGACGAACAAGCCGAGCTTCGGACGGCTGATGCTCTCGGAGTGGACCAAGATCCGTTCGGTCCGCTCCACCGTCTGGTCGCTCGCCATCCTGATCGTGGTCACCCTGATCTTCACCGCGCTGTTCATGCAGATGGGCGTCGCGAACTGGGACAAGAGCGACCCGGCCCAGCAGGCCGAGATGCGCCTCGACCCGACCGGCACCATCCTCGGCAGCGGCATCCTGCTCAGCCAGCTCGCCGTCTGCGTGCTGGGCGTGATGGTCATCGCCTCCGAGTACTCCACCGGCATGATCCGTGCCAGCCTGCTCGCGGTGCCCAAGCGGGTGCCGGTGCTGCTGGCCAAGGCCGCTGTGTTCGGGCTGCTGGTCCTGGCGGTGGGCGAACTGACCGCGTTCGGCTCGTTCTTCATCGGCGCGCCGATCCTGGGCGACAAGGCCCCGGTCGCGATCGGCGACCCGGGCGTGCTGCAGGCCGTCGCCAGCACCGGTCTCTACCTGTCCCTGGTAGGCCTGTTCGCTCTCGCCGTCGGCGCCGTCATCCGGCACACGGCGGCGAGCATCACCGGCGTCATCGGCTTCGTCCTGGTGCTCACGCCGATGGCCGCCCTGCTGCCCGGCAAGGTGGGTACGTACGTCTACGCCTACCTGCCCACGCAGGCAGGATTCATGATCACCCAACAGCAGACCCGCGCGGGCGACGTGCTGGGGCCGTGGCAGGGCATCGGGGTGCTCGCGCTCTGGACCGCCGTGCTGCTGGCCGTCGCGGCGGTGCTGCTGCGACGCAGGGACGCCTGACCTCGCAGAAGTCTCCTGACCTCCGCGCCCACCGCGGGTGTCCGCCAGACCGGCGGGCCCCGCGGTGTCGCGTTTCCAGGGAGCGTCCACCTGCCCTCGACTACAGCTACAGACCCCCCTGCGACGCTCATCGGCAGCGGCAGCAGAGAGGGAGTAAACGGAATGGCTCAGAGTAACGGTCAAGCCGTCTTGATAACGAGTTCTTTCAGCCCCGTCAGGATGGAGAGCGCCGAATCATCGACCCGCAGCGAATTCGATCCCAAGAATTTCGAGAAACTGCCGGCACGCGATGTCCCCGTCCACGCGCTCTCGGCGGGGGTGTCCCTCCGCCAGGACGGAACGGACGCCGCTCACATCCAGCTCCTCATCGACGCGGCGGGCTCGGCGGAACTGCCGCCCATCCTCGTCCAGATCGACGGCTACCGCGTCATCGACGGCCTGCACCGGCTGGAGGCCGCCCGGCTCCGGGGCGACGACACCATCAAGGCGCGCTTCGTCGACTGCTCCAACTCCGAGGCGCTCGTCATCGCCATGAAGGCGAACGGCTCGCACGGACTGCCGCTGTCGAAGCCCGACCGCGTGTCGGGGGCGCAGCGCGTCCTGGGCTCCCACCCCGACTGGTCCGACCGCGCCATCGCCGGGATCACCGGGCTGAGCGCGAAGACGATCGCCTCGCTGCGCGAACGGTCGGGGGACGGAACTCCGCTCGACGGCAAGCGCATCGGCAGGGACGGGAGGCGCCGTCCGGTGGACGCGGGCGAGGGCAGGCGGCGCGCCGCCGAGTACATCACCGCCCATCCGAACGCCCCGCTGCGCCAGGTCGCCAGGGAGACCGACGTGTCGCTCGGAACGGTGCACGACGTGAGCGCGCGGCTCCGGCGCGGCGACAGCCCCGAGCGGGACGGGCGCCAGAGCGCCGTCGCCCAGCCGCAGCCCATCCGGCCCGTGCAGTCCGTGCCGTACATGCAGCCGGTCCAGCCCGTGCAGACCGTGCAGTCCCTCCAGTCCATGCAGGGGCTGCAGCAGGACGAGGAAGGGGCGCCGGCCGCCGCGGTTCCCGGCGGCGCCGGCCGGGCGCCGCTCCGGGTGGCACCGAGCGCCGAGGCGGCTCCGGCGCCCCGCAGGAACCACACCGAGCCTCCGCCCGCGTGGGCGACGGTCGCGGCCAAGATGGCCACCGATCCGGCCATCCGCTACACCGCGGGCGGCAGGGGCTTCCTGCGCTGGATGCAGTTGCACGCCACCGACCCCGACGAGGACTGGCGAGAGCTCGTCGACGCCGTCCCCGCGCACTGGGTCGGTGTCATCGCCCCGATCGCCGAGCGGATCGGCAGGGATTGGAGCCTCCTCGCCGAGCAGCTCAGGTCCAAGCAGGAAATGGTGCAGTGATCCCCCGCGGTCACGGCCGTGACGGCACCGGTGCCGCGGACGCCACCCAGAGGTGGCCCGCGGCCCGGCGCCGTCCGGCGGGCTCCGGACCCGGGTTGACGGAGGCGCACCCCGGATGGGTCATGACGGTGGCCGGGGGGTCGAGTTCGGGCAGCGCGAGCAGGACCGGCGGGTCCGCAGGCCGGCTCGGGCGCAGCCGCACGGCCACGCTCATCACGCTGTCGTCCACGACGGTCACGGTCGTCGCGCCGTGCCCCCCGACGAGCGAGGTCCGCCGGGCACGCCGGTCGGGCCCGATGCCGTCGGCCACCGCCACCGCGAGCAGGTGCCAGCTCCCTTCGGGGATGTCCTTCAGGGAGTAGCAGGACGGACGCCCGCTCGGCACGTCCACGATGATCGAGGCGACGGACGGATGCTGGACGATGGGCGTGCGGAAGGCGCCCAGGAACACGCGCGCGTTCCCGTGGCCCTCCGGCAGGCTGATCGTCCCGGCGACCATGCCGGTTCCCGGCCACGGGCCCGGCTCCGGCCCCGGCAGGTTGCCCACCCCGTCCCGTGCCAGCCGGCGGTACCGGCTGGGAGACACCCCGACGCTGGCCGTGAAGGAGTTGGTGAAGGAACCCAAGCTGTTGTACCCGACCGCGTAGGAGATCTCGGTGATGCTCATCGAGGTCGTCTCGATCAACCGCTTGGCGTGGTAAATGCGGATGGCGGCCAGGAATCTGCCGGGCGTGAGCCCGGTCTCCTCTTTGAATAGCCGTGCGAAATAGAAGCGGCTGAGCAGGGCACTTTCGGCGATCTCCGTGAGGGTCAGCGGCTCGCCGTACCGCCCCCGAATACACTCGATCGCCCTTTCTACTGCAGTATCCATACGCACCTCACTACGTGTCGACCCACGCAGCAGTGTGACGCGCAGAAATCGTGCACAACTCGAGTAACGCTCGCGCCCTGTGCGTTCAACCCAGCACCTGCGGACCGTTCACGGGAAATACGATTCGAGCGTGCCACGACGCCGGACATCGAGCGTCGCGCAGTGGAATGAGCCGGCGAACGGCGCATAGTGAAGCAGGTCACACGGGATCGGCTCGAAACCCCATTGTTCGAGCGCGCGCAGCATGGTGGTGTGATGCCGCTCCGCGATGACCCTTTTCTCGTCGAGCATGAGAACGTTCAGACTGAGCCACTTGCCGCACATCGACGTTATTTTGAGCAGGCGGTCGTCGATCGGGTCGGGCTCGGGAGCGACGAGGACGTCCCATGTCCTCAGGACGTCGGGCAGGTGGTCGACATCGATGTACTCGGGGTTGACCAGCACCTTCCCGGGCGCGAGCAGCAGGAACGTGGTGTCGATGTGCATGGGCGTGCGGCAGCGGCTCTCGATCTCGTGAATGCGGTAACCGGATCCGAGATGGCGGCGCAGCCAGTCGATGCCCATGCGATTGGTGACATTGCTCCGGGTGACGAAAAGATCCCGCCCCGCGCGCACGAAATCGGCCGCGTCGAAGACCGGCTCGAACTCGGTGAGAATGTAGCGCATGGGCTCGCCGGCTTGGGGGATACGGAAATCCGGATCGAACAGAGCGTCGGTGAGTTCCGGCTTGGGTGCCGCCGTCCAGCGCGCGCCGCGCCGGAAATAGTCCTTGAGGATCTCACGATAGGAGTGGGTCTCGAAATAGCGGCACGGCCATGCCATCGGCGTCTCGATGATCTCGTCGCCGATGACGAGCATGCTGTCGCGCGGGCAGGTGTTGCCGAATCCCCGCGACGACCATGCGGGGGTGGCGAAACGCTGCCTGTGGTCGACCGCGTCCGGCTGCCTGACCGTCACGCCGAAGGACTTCAGGAGGGCGATGAACTCGTCGAGTTCGCGCTGCGCGGGCTCGATCAGCCGACGCGGATATCTGAATCCTGCGGATAGTCCCTGCAACCGCGCCGCCCACGGCGGGATGTTGCAGGAGACGACGGGATGGCTGCCCGGGATCGTCACGCCGTCGAGGCGCCCGACGACGACCTCCTCCAGCGGGTCCCATTCGTTGTGTGAACCGACCGGCGAGCCGGAAGGCTCCGCGGCGCCCTCCTGCAGCGCCGACGGCTCCGGCATCGTGCGCAGTCCGCCGCGTCCGCCGCTCACCAGCTCTTCGTCACGGAGATCTTCACTCACGGCATCCCAGCCTTCCTCGGACGGATGGAACGGTGATGGACCTTCCCCCGCCTATGGGCCTTCCCCCCGCCTCCCCCCTCCCCCGGGCGGCTTTCCGCTCAGCCCGTCGGCAAACCCCGTCTCCGAACACCGCCGGACGGCCTGCCCGCAGACCGACGGCCCGGTCCGCGCCACGGACCGGGTGCGGGGCCGCGCGCAGCGCTACCGCGGGGGAGACGGCGGCGGCTCGGGCAGCGGCTCAGGTCCGGGGACGGGCCTGGGGACCGGCCTCGGTGTGTGCGGGTCGCCGGGGAAGGGATGGGTGGGGGGCACCGGGCCCGATCCCGACGGGAGCGGCCGGGCCGGCAGCCCGGCCCTCGTGCGCTCGTCCCTGTTCGTGTGCATACGTGCGTACATCATGGCGCATCACGCCGATCGCAGCTGAATGCTTTCCTCACCTTGCCCCTGCCCGCTCCCCTCCGGGGCGAATCGCGGTTCGTCCCGCGTCCCCCGGGTGCCCGTCCACGCTCCGCCGCCCGGGTGGCCGTCCGCCGTGTCGTGAGGTGCCGGACGCGCCCCGGTACGAGGATGTGCCCGACGTTTCCCGACTCGGCAGGAGCCATCCCGTGCTCGAACGAAAGCGCCTCAAGGGCGGCAGGGACCACACGGAGATCACTTTCCTCCTGCCCGCGGACATCCCGCCCGGGCCGGTCAGCGTCGTGGGCGACTTCAACGACTGGCAGCCCGGCGCACACGAGCTGCGGCCGCGCAAGGACGGCACCCGTGCGGTCACCGTCGCCCTGCCCAGCGGGAACACGCACGCCTTCCGCTACCTGGCCGCGGGCGACTACTGGTTCAACGACGAGGGCGCCGACGCGATCGAAGGCCCCAACAGCCTCCTCCGTACCTGACGGACCGCGCCCGTTCAGTTACGCCTCGTCTCCCGGGAGCGCCCACGAGTACCGTGGAAAGGGCTCCCGGGGGCGCACAGCGGATGGGGTTGACCGTCGTGTCGACATCAAGTCACGAAACATTCGGCGCACCCTGCTGGGCCAGTCTGATGGCCCGCGACCCCGCCGCGGCGCAGGCGTTCTACGGTGCGGTCCTCGGCTGGCAATTCGGGCCCGCCCGGCTCGGGGACGGGTTCACCGTCGGCTTCAGCGACGGGGTCCCGGTGGCCGGCTTCGGCGCCCTGCCGCCGACGTTCACGATCCCGGTCGCCTGGACCCCGTACTTCGCCGTGGACGACGCCGGCGTCACGGCGGCGCGCATCCTCGAACGCAGCGGAACCGTCGCCGTCGGCCCCCTGCCCTTCGGCACCGGACGGGCGGCACTCGCCGCCGACGTGGACGGGGCCGTCTTCGGGATCTGGCAGGGCGAGGCCATCCCCGACTGGGGTATGGGCGGCGAAGCCGCTCCGGCGTGGCTCGAACTGCGCACCCGGAACGCCTTCGAGGCCGCGATCTTCTACGGCGAGGTCCTGGAGTGGGCGTGTGAGCACGTCGGCTGCTGCGAGGTCGCCTACGTGGAGGAGAACGACCACATCCAGCTCCGCCACGGGGGCCGGACCGTGGCCCGCCTGCGCGGTGGCGCACTCTCCGAGGCCCCCGACCCGCACGTCCGCCCCCGCTGGCACGTCCACTTCCGCGTCCCCGACCTCGAGACCGCGGTGAAGACGGCCATCGGCCTCGGCGGCGGCACCCTCTCCGCCACGGGCCCGGATCCACTCCCCCGGGGGATCACCCTGCGGGACCCCGACGGCGCACTGTTCGGCATCGTCGGCCCCGCCGGGCCCGACCCGCTCTGACCGGCCGCCACCCCGGTGGCGTCGTGGCGCACGGAGCCGGTCACCCCACGGCGCAAGCCGGACCGAGCGGTGTCGGGCCTTGCTCCAGACGCGCTGAAACGCCGGATCCTGCGGCGCGCCGCCGATCGGCCGCGCGGCTCAGGCGGTAGGGCAAGGGGTGCAGGCGCGACGCTCTCTGGAGGACGGATGACGTCAGTGGACCGTTCACCCGAAGAGGCACCACGCGAGGAGGCGCCAGGAGGGGAGGCACGACCCGAAGACCGGGCCGGGCCGACCACCGAACGGCGGGCCGGCCAGGGCTCCGCCGTCCTGAAGTGGCTGTCGACCACCGACCACAAGGTCATCGGCAACCTCTACCTGGTGACGGCCTTCGGCTTCTTCCTCTTCGCCGGTGTGCTGGCGATGGTCATGCGGGCCGAACTCGCCCGCCCCGAGCTGCAGATCGTTTCGAACCAGCAGTACAACGAGCTGTTCACCATCCATGCCACGATCATGATGCTGCTGTTCGCGACCCCGACCTTCACCGGTTTCGCCAACGCGATCATGCCCTTGCAGATCGGTGCACCCGACGTCGCCTTTCCCCGGCTGAACGCCTTCACCTACTGGGTGTACCTGTTCGGGGGCCTGATGGTCGTCTCGGGATTCCTGACCGCGCACGGGGCGGCGTCCTTCGGGTGGTTCGCCTACGCGCCGCTGAACGGCGCCGTGTTCAGCCCGGGTACGGGGCCCGACCTGTGGGCCATGGGCCTGGCCGTCTCGGGGCTGAGCACCATCCTGGGCTCGGTCAACTTCATCACCACCATCATCTGCCTGCGCGCGCCGGGCATGACCTTGTTCCGTATGCCGATCTTCACCTGGAACGTCCTCTTCACGTCCGTTCTGGCGCTGCTGGCCTTTCCCGTCCTCACGGCCGCGCTTCTGGTCCTGGAGGCCGACAGGAAGTTCGGTGCGCACGTCTTCGACCCCACCAACGGCGGCGCCCTGCTCTGGCAGCACCTGTTCTGGTTCTTCGGACACCCGGAGGTCTACATCGTGGCCCTGCCGTTCTTCGGGGTGGTCAGCGAGATCCTCCCGGTCTTCAGCCGCAAACCGATGTTCGGCTACGTGTCCCTCATCGCGGCGACGATCGCCATCACCGGCCTGTCCGCCACCGTGTGGGCCCACCACATGTTCGCGACGGGCGCCGTCCTGCTGCCCTTCTTCGCCCTGCTGTCCTTCCTGATCGCCGTGCCGACCGGGGTGAAGTTCTTCAACTGGATCGGAACGATGTGGAAGGGGTCGCTCTCCTTCGAGACGCCGATGCTGTGGTCCATCGGCTTCCTCGTCACTTTCCTCCTGGGCGGTCTGACGGGGGTGCTGGTCGCCTCACCGCCGCTGGACTTCCATCTGACGGACAGCTATTTCGTCGTCGCGCACCTGCACTACGTCCTCTTCGGCACCATCGTCTTCGCCACCTTCGCCGGTTTCTACTTCTGGTGGCCGAAGCTCACGGGCAGGATGCTGGACGAGCGGCTCGGCCGCATCCACTTCTGGACGCTGTTCGTCGGCTTCCAGACCACCTTCCTGGTCCAGCACTGGCTGGGCGAGGCGGGCATGCCGCGCCGGTACGCGAACTACCTCGCGAGCGACGGCTTCACGCTGCTGAACACCGTCTCCACGATCGGCTCCTTCCTGCTGGGCCTGTCCACGCTGCCCTTCCTCTACAACGTCTGGAAGACCCGCCGCCACGGCGCACGGGTCACCGTCGACGATCCGTGGGGATGGGGCCGCTCCCTGGAGTGGGCGACGAGCTGTCCGCCGCCCCGGCACAACTTCCACACGCTGCCCCGGATCCGCTCGGAGTCCCCGGCCTTCGACCTGCACCACCCGGAGGTGCCCCGTGAAAGGTGAGGCCTGGCTCTTCACCGGCACGGCCCTGTTCTTCGCAGCGGTCACCCTCGTCTACGGCTGGCTCGCCCGGGAGCCGGCGGGCATCGCCGCGCTCTTCGTCTCCTTCGTCATGGCGAGCCTGGTCGCCGCCTACCTCTGGCGCCAGTACCGGCGGGACGGAGTGCGGCCCGAGGACCGTGCGGCGGCGGAGATCCTGGAGGCCGCCGGCCGGCGGGCCTTCTTCCCCGCCCGCAGCTACTTTCCCGTCCTGGCCGCCGCGGGCACTGCGCTGATCGGCCTCGGCGTGGTCCAGGGCCTGTGGCTGTGCCTGATCGGCTTCGGCGTACTGCTGCCGGGCGTCCTGGGGTTCGCCTTCCAGAACCTCGGCCACGAGGACTAGGGCGTGGGGCTCACCTTTCCTCCGGAGGCCGTCTCTCGTCCGGGCCCGCGGTGGTTTCGGCGATCTTCCGGCGTTGTTCGGCGGTCGTGGGGTAGGGGATCCGGTCCCCGTAGTACCAGCGGCTGACGGCCCACCGCATCCTGGCGAGCAGCGGCCGCAGGCGCCCGCGCCCGGCACCGTCCACGGCGGCCGCTGCGTCCGCGCGTGCGGCGGGCGCCAGCGGCCGGGGCCGCTCCCGCGCCAGGACGGCGTACCGCTCGCCGGGCGCGAGGGCCCGGTGCTCCGGCCGGAAGCCGCCGTCGGCGCCTTGGCGCACCAGACCGGACGCCTCCCCTTCGGTCAGCAGGCGGCGCTCGCCCGCCTGGAGCGCCAGGCACAGCCGCCTGGTGAGCCAGAAGACGCCCAGCGGTACCGCGAAGAACCCGATGCGCAGGGTCCAGGTCAGCGCCTGCTGGGACAGGTCGAAGACGAAGGCGAGGATGTCCTGTGCCCCGGCGAGGAGCAGCACGGCGTAGCAGGAGACGGCCGCCGTGGCCAGCGCGGTGCGGACGGGTCGGTCCCGGGGGCGGTCGCACAGGTGGCGCTCCCCCGTCGCGCCGGTGATCCAGCGTTCGAAGAAGGGGTAGGCGTACAGGGCCGCGAAGAGCACGCCGGGCAGGAGTACGGCGGTCACCAGGGGGTTCCACATGATCGTGTGCCCCCACAGGCGTGTCTCCACGCCGGGCATCAGGCGCAGGGCCCCTTCGAGGAACCCGATGTACCAGTCGGGCTGGGCGCCGGTGGAGACCACGTCGGCGCGGTAGGGGCCGTAGTTCCAGATGGGATTGATCTGCGCGACCGCCGCGAGGACGGCGAGCAGCCCGAAGACCGTGAAGAACAGCCCGGCGGACTTGGCCACGTACTGCGGGAGGAACGGCAGGCCGACGACGTTGCGGCCGGTCCGGCCCGGTCCCGGCCATTGAGTGTGCTTCAAGGCGAACACGAGCAGGATGTGCACGGTGATCAGGCCCAGCAGCAGGCCGGGGACCAGCAGGATGTGCAGGGGATAGAGCCGGGACACGATGTCGTCCCCGGGATACTCGCCGCCGAAGGCCAGGAAGCTCAGGTACGTGCCGGCGACCGGAACCGACAGCATGATTCCCTGGGCGATCCGCAGCCCGGTGCCGGACAGCAGGTCGTCGGGGAGCGAGTACCCGGCGAAGCCCTCCAGCAAGGACAGCAGGAACAGCGTCACGCCCACCAGCCAGTTGAGTTCACGGGGGCGGCGGAAGGCGCCGGTGAGGAACACCCGCAGGAGGTGGGCCCCGATGGCCGCCAGGAAGAGCAGCGCCGCCCAGTGGTGGATCTGACGGATGAGCAGACCGCCGCGCACGTCGAAGCTGATCTCCAGGGTGGAGCGGTAGGCCTGCGACATGAGCACGCCGCGCAGCGGCGCGTAGGAGCCCTGGTACGCCGTCTCCTGCATCGACGGGTCGAAGAAGAGGGCGAGGTACACGCCGGTCAGCAGCAGCACGACGAAGCTGTAGAGCGCCAGTTCGCCCAGGAGGAACGACCAGTGGTCGGGGAAGATCTTGCGCACCACCGCCCGGGCCGTCTCCGCCAGCGGAAGCCGCGCGTCCAGCGCCTCGGCCCCCCGGACCACCGCACGCCGCGCCCCGTTCTTCGGCCGCGCTTCCCGCTTCGGACCCGGCACGGGCATGCACCTCCTGTCCGGACCCTCGCTGCTGGGTCGAGCAAGCCGCCCGGATCTTACGCAAAGCTACCCAAACTAACTCTTCGCGATCAATTCAGACACGGGGCCGGCCGACTTGCGGAAGGGCCGTGCATGGGGTTGCGTCGAAGTAGGTGCGTGGTTCCCGTCTCCCCTGATTTGGGGGTGAACCCCTGTGCTGTTCACCCATCGCGCGGACGCCGGAGAGCGCCTCGCCGAAGCACTCCGCCACCTGCAGGGGGAGGATCCCGTCGTCCTGGGCCTGCCCCGGGGCGGTGTTCCCGTGGCCTTCCCGGTGGCACGGGCGCTCGGCGCCCCGCTGGATGTCATCGTGGTGCGCAAACTCGGTGTCCCCTACCACCGTGAGCTGGGGTTCGGCGCCATCGGTGAGGGCGGCGTACGGGTCATCAGCGACAACATCGTCCGCAGCAGCCGGGTCTCGCAGGCGGACCTCGCGGCGGTCGAGCACACCGAGGAGGCCGAGCTCGCCCGGCAGGCCCGGCGCTTCCGCGGCGACCGGCCGCGGGTCAACCTCGAAGGCAGGACCGTGATCCTGGTGGACGACGGGATCGCGACCGGGGCCACGGCGGCGGCCGCCTGCGAAGTCGTACGGGCGCAGGGCGCGGCGCGCGTGGTGCTGGCCGTTCCGGTGGCGCCGCCGGACGCGGTCGCCTGGCTGCGCACCGAGGCCGACGAGGTGGTGTGCCTCTCCACTCCGCCGGCCTTCCGCGCCGTCGGCGAGTGGTACCAGGACTTCTCCCAGACCCCCGACGAGGAGGTCGTATCCCTGCTGGCACGGGCGGCCGCCGGACCCGCGCCCGGCCCCGGAGCCGCAGCCTCCGCCCGCTCCGCCCCGGTCGAGGTGGACGCCGGCGGCCTCGTACTGGCCGGGGATCTCACCCTGCCCGAGGGCGCCGGGGCGGTCGTCATGTTCGCGCACGGCTCGGGCAGCAGCCGCCGCAGCCCGCGCAACCGCGCGGTGGCCTCGGACCTGAACCGGGCGGGCCTCGGCACCCTGCTCTTCGACCTGCTCACCCCCGCCGAGGAGGCCGACCGGGCCAACGTCTTCGACATCGGGCCCCTGGCCGACAGGCTCACGGACGCCACCCGCTGGCTGCGCACCCGGGTGCCCCTCCCGATCGGCTACTTCGGGGCCAGCACCGGAGCCGCGGCGGCGCTGTGGGCCGCCGCGGACGGCGACGCGGACATCGGCGCCGTGGTCTCCCGCGGCGGCCGCCCCGACCTCGCCGGCCCGCGGCTCGCCGGCGTACGGGCGCCCACGCTCCTGATCGTGGGGTCCCGGGACACGACGGTGCTCGACCTCAACCGCGAGGCCCAGCGCGAGCTGCGCTGCGAGAACCGGCTCGAGATCGTCCCGGGGGCCACCCACCTCTTCGAGGAGGCGGGAGCGCTGGACGAGGTGGCCACACTGGCCCGGGACTGGTTCGCCCGCCACCTGACGCGGTAGGAGCGGGCGGCGCGCGGTCGCCGCGGTGACTCCTAGGAGATCCCGAGGAGCCTGACGGCCTGGTAGTAGGTCCACGCGGTGCCGTCGCACGAGCCCCTGCGGGTGCCCGAGTACTGCGCGCAGACCCTCTTCAGGTCCGCATGGAACGCCTCGTCCAGCCGGGCCTTGGCGGCCGGGAACAGCCCTGACGCCCGGTGGTTGCGGTAGCCGAAGTCGTGGCGGGCGCAGGCCGCCGCGAAGGGGAAGCCGAAGGGGTTGTCCGGGGAGGAGGTGCACTGGTCGGTGGACCAGTCGAAGCCGTACGCGGTCCACGCGTCCAGGTGCTCGCGCGCATCGGCCCACGCCCGGAAACTGGCGGCGCTGGTCTGCGTGAAGCGGCTCAGCACCTGCGGCCTGTCGGCCGGGACCTCCGGTGCGGCCCAGGCCGCGGGCGCGAGGGCGAGCAATGCGGTGGCGGTGGCGAGAGCGGGGGCGAGGCGGCGACGGCGCATGGGGTCCTCGGGTGCCGGGCGGGCGGGTCACCCCGGCCAACTGCGCGGGGCTCCGCACGGTTACTGCCGCACGGTTACTGCCGCACGGTGGCTGGCGGGCGGTGACTGCGTGCGGTGACTGCGCGTTGCCGGACGCGAACCGGTGACCCTCCCAGGTATGAGGCCGTGTGAGACCTCCGGCCCAGATCCGGTTCGTCCTGAGGAGGGACGCGCGGGAGGGGCCTCCCGGCCGAGACTGGAGGGCATGAACCGCCGCCCGCTCGTCATCGCCGCCGCAACCGTGGGAGTGCTCGCCACGGCCGCCTTCGCGCTGCCCAACCTGCCGCCCAACCCCGTGACCGAAACGATCGACAGCCAGGTGTTCAAGGAGAAGGGCAGACGTTTCGCGAGCGCCGCGGATGCGCCCACGCGGGAGGGGGCGGCGTTCGCCCTGCCGGCCTGGATACCCAGGGACGCCACCGACGTCCGCATACGGGTGCGCACCACCGGTGAGGCCCGGCTGATCCGGTTCACCCTCGGTGAGACCCCGCTGGACGGCCCTCAGTGCAGCACGGGCACGCCGAAACAGCTGGGCGCCCCGCCGCTGCACGCCAAGTGGTGGCCGCACACCCTCCGGGCCGAGGTGCGGCCCGAGTGCCGCGACTCCCACCAGTACCAGGTCGCGGTGCGCGGCAAGCGGGTCTACGCCTGGACCGACGGCACCCCTTCCCCGGGCGCCGTCCCCCGGGAGGGCGCCCCGGCACCCCGGCAACACGGCTGACGAGACGCGGGGCTGCGCGCCGGCAGGGGTTTGCGGGCGTCCGCCACGCCGGGCCGGTATTCGGCTCACCATCCGTCAGGTGCGCATTATCGTGGCCGCCATGGACATCCGCCGGGCCCTCACCCCCGCCGAGCTCGCAGCCGCCGAGTCCCTCTTCGACGGGCCCGCCCGCAGCGAGTGGTCCGAGCGCTTCCTCGCCGCCCCGGGGCACGTGCTGCTCATCGCCTACGTCGACGGCGTGCCCGCCGGGATGGTCTCCGGCATCGAGATGATCCACCCCGACAAGGGCACCGAGATGTGCCTGTACGAGCTGTCCGTCGACGAGGGGTACCGCCGCCGCGGGATCGGCCGCGCCCTGACCCGGGCCCTCGCCGACGAGGCCAAGGCTCGCGGGTGTTACGGCATGTGGGTGGGCGTCGACACCGACAACGAAGCCGCTCTCGCCACCTACGACTCCGCCGGTGCCCGCGACGAGGGCGTCTTCACGATGCGCGGCTGGCCCCTCGCTCCGTAGCCCGCGCGGCGGCGTGTCGTGCGCCCACTCGGCGCACCCTCCGCGCGCCCGCGCCACCGCTCGCCGAGCATCGGCCG
>NZ_JBSGZI010000110.1:0-2835 GCF_053610945.1 Streptomyces sp. NPDC054849 | reverse complement strand
CCTCTCATCGCCCCCTCGTCAGCTTCCGCCGTGTATACCCCAGCGTCCCCGCCACGGGCGGCGCCAGCCACGGCCACCGCCCTGCCGCCGCACTCCGACGCCGCCGCCGCCGAATCCCCCGTCGCCCCCTACGTCGTCGTCCTCAAGGACAGCACCTCCCGCGCCCCGGCCCGCGCCCTGGCCGCCGAGGCCGCGGACTCCGGCGACGAGGTCGGGGCCGTCTACGAAGCCGCTCTGAACGGCTTCGCCGTCCGCACCACGGCCGCCCGGGCCGCCGCCCTGGCCGCCGACCCCCGGGTGGCCTCCGTGGAACCGGACGCGGAGTACCGCATCACCGACACGGAGCCGCAGGCGCAGGCGCCCGCTCCCTGGTCGCTGGGCCGGATCGACCAGCGCGAGCTCCCGCTCGACGGCTCGTACACCTACCCCGTCACGGCCGAGGGCGTCACCGTCTACGTCGTGGACACCGGGATCAACACCCGCCACCAGGAGTTCGGCGGCCGCGCCCGGCACGGATACAACGCGGTGTTCCTCGGGACCTCCCGCGACTGCAACGGCCACGGCACGCACGTCGCGGCGACCGTGGGCGGGGAGACGTTCGGGGTCGCCAAGGGGGTCTCGCTCGTGGCGGTGAAGGTGGCCGACTGCCGTGGTTCCGCCAACCTGTCGGCGATCCTCAAGGGTCTCGACTGGGTGGTGAAGGACGCCGCCAGGGCACCGCGCACCCCGGCGGTGGCCAACATGAGCATCGGCGGCACCCCCAGCCACGCCCTCGACACGGCGGTGATCAGGGCCGTGGCCTCCGGCATCACCTTCACCGTCGCCGCCGGGAACGACGGCAGGGACGCCTGCACGGGCTCCCCGGCCTCCGTCCCCCAGGCCGTCACGGTCGGTGCGACCGACGCCGCGGACCGGCACGCGCCGTTCTCCGACCACGGCCCCTGCGTGGACCTGTCGGCGCCCGGCGTGGGGATCACCTCGGCCTGGAAGGACACCCCGACCGCCACGGCCCGCTCCTCCGGCACCTCGATGGCCGCCCCGCACGTGGCGGGGGCCGCCGCGCTCATCCTGGCGCGCGGTACGGCCCGGACCCCGGCCGAGGTGTCCGCGTCGCTGCTGCACAGCGCCGTGCGCGACCGGATCACGGGCCTCCCGGCCGGCACCCCGAACCTCCTGCTCCACACCCCTGCCGACCGTTAGACCGTGTCCGCCGTCCACCCCGACCAGTCGGTATCCGATGGGCCATCAGACTGCCTCTGATGGCCCATCAATTTCTGTGCGCTTCGGGCGAAAGCAAGTCATTGACTTCTCATCACGGCGACGCGTCAATATCGGCCACCGCACCGGCTCGGCCTCCCCGCACAGCGGGTGGGGGGAGGGGTTCGTCATGACGAAGGAGTCGCGACCCAGTGAGTACGAGAACGCATCGACGAAGAGTGCTGGCCGGGGTGGGCGCCCTGTCCCTGGCCCTGACGGGCGGCGTGGTGGGCCTGGCAGGCTCCGCGCAGGCCGCGACGAAGACCACCGCCGTCTTCGAGAACTGCGACGCCCCGGCGCCGCAGCCGGACGGCTCGGGCAACCAGAACTGGACGGTCACCCTGCCCGACGCCGCCAAGGCCGGCGACGTCGTCCCGATCACGATCGACCCGGGCGCGAGCCCGCTGATCCCCGGGTTCTCCGTCACGACGGTGAACACGTCCAAGATCACCCTCAAGGTCGGGACGACCACCCAGGTGGTCACCAGCCCGCCCGAGACCGTCACCGTCGTGGCCGGGCAGCCGCTCGACCCGAAGGCGTTCTCCGGAACGATCAGGATTCCGGACGGCAGCGAGGGCACCACGGTCAACGTCGCCCTCGACCTGGCCGTGACCGACGCGGACCTCTCCGGTTCGGTGTTCACCACCACCTGCACCCCGGCCCCGCGCCCGAGCGCCCCGCTCGGCTCGGTCGCGGTCGAGGCCCTGCCCAAGGACCCGGTCACCACGAAGCTGACGCCCAACAGCGGCCCGGCGGGCACCGCCGTCGTCGTCGGCGGCGCCAACTTCCCGGCCGGCGCCGTCACCTGCTCCGCCCTGCTCGCGGGCGTGGCGACCGGTGACACCGGTGCGGGCACGGCGGACGCGTCCGGCGCCGCCACCTGCAACATCACGGTCACCAAGAAGGCCGACACGATCAAGATCGACGGTTCGATCACCCCGTACAAGGCCTTCGTGTTCATGGAGGACCAGCCCGGCGTGAAGAACCCGGTCGACGTGGAGGTCCTGCCCGGACCGCTGGCCCTCGGCCCGAAGGACGGCCAGCCGGCCGTCGATTTCGGCGCGGTCACCATCAACGGAAAGGCCCAGTCGGTGGTCGGCGTCTTCAACGCCGCGACGGTCCAGGACTTCCGCGGCGGCTCGCTCGGCTGGGACGTGACGGCGACCCGTACGCCGTTCCTGAACCAGACCACGGGTCACTCGATGGCGAAGGCGCAGATCGGTATCCAGCCCACCTGCACGGTGACGAACCCGGACAGCCCGAGCACCTGCACCGCGGGCACCCCCGGCGCGATCTCCGACGTCCCGATGAAGGTGGCCTCCCAGGCCGCCGGCGGGGAGGAGCTGACCGGAGGCGAGTTCGCCGTCGGCGGCGCCGGGATGATCCAGCTCCCGCCGTTCATGTTCGCCGACACCTACCAGTCGGTCGTGACCTTCTCGATCGCCTGACCCGCACGGCCCGCTCCGTCAGGGTGGTGCGGGGGGGCGGGGGCGCCCCCCCCCCAACCCCCTGCCCCCCGCCGGGGGGACCCCCCACGGGCCCCCCCGGCATTTAAAAAAAATAAACAGCCCACGCAGT